>NZ_DASSVG010000361.1:0-11290 GCF_035706265.1 Ramlibacter sp.
CGGCTCCTGCTCGTGGAAGATCTACGTCAAGGGCGGCATCGTCACCTGGGAGACGCAGCAGACGGACTACCCGCGCACGCGCTGGGACATGCCCAACCACGAGCCGCGCGGCTGCGCCCGCGGCGCCAGCTACAGCTGGTACCTCTATTCGGCCAACCGCGTGAAGTACCCGCTGGTGCGCGGCCGCCTGCTGAAGCTGTGGCGGGAAGCGCGTGTGACGCTGCCGCCGGTGGCGGCCTGGGCCCGCATCGCCGGCGACGAGGCCGCCCGGCGCAGCTGGCAGCAGGTGCGCGGCATGGGCGGCTTCGTGCGTTCGAGCTGGGACGAGGTCAACGAAATGGTCGCCGCGGCCAACATCCACACCATCGGCCGCTGGGGGCCGGACCGCATCATCGGCTTCTCGCCGATCCCGGCCATGTCGATGGTCAGCTACGCCGCCGGTTCGCGCTACCTGTCGCTGATCGGCGGCGTCTGCATGTCCTTCTACGACTGGTACTGCGACCTGCCGCCCTCGTCGCCGCAGGTCTGGGGCGAGCAGACCGACGTGCCCGAGTCGGCCGACTGGTACAACAGCAGCTACATCATCGCCTGGGGCTCCAACGTCCCGCAGACCCGCACGCCCGACGCGCACTTCTTCACCGAGGTGCGCTACAAGGGCACGAAGACGGTGGCGATCACGCCCGACTACTCCGAGGTCGCCAAGCTGGCCGACCTGTGGATGCATCCCAAGCAGGGCACCGACGCGGCGCTGGCGATGGCCATGGGCCACGTGATCCTGAAGGAGTTCTACTTCGAGCGGCGCAGCGCCTACTTCGACGACTACGCGCGCCGCTACACCGACCTGCCGATGCTGGTGCTGCTGAAGGAGCAGCAACTGCCCTCCGGCGGCAAGGCCCTGGTGCCCGACCGCTACCTGCGCGCCTCCGACTTCAACGGCAAGCTGGGCCAGTCCAACAACCCCGAGTGGAAGACGCTCGCCTTCGACGAGAACGGCAAGGTGGTCGTGCCCAAGGGCGCGATCGGCTTCCGCTGGGGCCCGGATGGCCGCCCCGATGCCGGCCAGTGGAACCTCGAGTCCAAGGAGGCGCGCGGCAACGCGGACGTGAAGCTGAAGCTGTCGATCCGCGAGGGCGAGAACGGCGACGCGCAGGACGCCCAGGTGGCCTTCCCCTATTTCGGCGGCATCGCGCACGAGCACTTCGCGTCGAGCGAGCATGGCGACGTCCTCCTGCGCGACGTGCCGGTGCAGCGGATCAGGCTGGGCAAGGCGGGCGAGGAGCGGTGGGCGACGGTCGCGACGGTGTTCGACCTGCAGGCGGCGCAGTATGGGGTTGCGGCCGACGGAGCGCCCCCACCCCAGCCCTCCCCCAAAGGGGGAGGGAGTGAAGAGAGCGGGTACGACGTCGTGGCGCCGTACACGCCGGCCTGGGCCGAGAAGATCACCGGGGTGCCGCGCCAGCAGATCGTCGCGGTGGCGCGCCAGTTCGCCGACAACGCCGACAAGACGCAGGGCCGCTCGATGGTGATCATCGGCGCGGCCATGAACCACTGGTACCACGCCGACATGAACTACCGCGGCGTGATCAACATGCTGATGCTGTGCGGCTGCATCGGCCAGTCCGGCGGCGGCTGGGCGCACTACGTGGGGCAGGAGAAGCTGCGGCCGCAGACCGGCTGGACGGCGCTGGCCTTCGCGCTCGACTGGATCCGCCCGCCGCGGCAGATGAACTCCACCTCCTTCTTCTACGCCCACAGCGACCAGTGGCGCTACGAGAAGCTGGGCGTGCAGGAAGTGCTGTCGCCGCTGGCGGATGCGAAGCAGTTCGACGGCAGCCTGATCGACTACAACGTGCGCGCCGAGCGCATGGGCTGGCTGCCTTCCGCACCGCAGCTGCAGACCAACCCGCTGCAGGTGGTGAAGGACGCGAAGGGCGGCGACGTCAAGGACTACGTCGTGAACGCGCTGAAGGCCGGCACGCTGAAGATGTCCTGCGAGGACCCGGACCATCCGGCCAACTGGCCGCGCAACATGTTCGTCTGGCGCTCCAACATCCTCGGCTCCTCCGGCAAGGGCCACGAGTACTTCCTCAAGCACCTGCTGGGCACTTCCCACGGCGTGCAGGGCAAGGACCTCGGCTCGGACGAGGCGAGGCCGAAGGAAGTGGCGTGGCATGCCCACGCGCCCGAAGGCAAATTGGACCTGGTGGTGACGCTGGACTTCCGCATGTCCACCACCTGCCTCTACTCCGACATCGTGCTGCCCACGGCCACCTGGTACGAGAAGAACGACCTCAACACCAGCGACATGCATCCCTTCATCCACCCGCTGTCGACGGCGGTGGACCCGGCCTGGGAAGCACGCAGCGACTGGGAGATCTACAAGGGCTTCGCGCAGAAGTTCAGCGAACTCGCCGAGGGCCACCTGGGCGTGGAGAAGGAAGTGGTGCTGTCGCCGCTGATGCACGACACGCCGGCCGAACTGGCGCAGCCCCTGGGCGTGGCGGAGTGGAAGCGCGGCGAGTGCGACCTGATCCCGGGCAAGACGGCGCCCAACATCGCGGTGGTCGAGCGCGACTACCCGAACGTCTACAAGCGTTTCACGGCGCTCGGCCCCTTGATGGCCAAGGCCGGCAACGGCGGCAAGGGCATCGCCTGGAACACGCAGGACGAAGTGGAGCAGCTCGGGCAGCTCAATGGCCTGGTGCACGAGCCCGGGGCCACCCAGGGCCTGCCGAAGATCCAGAGCGACATCGACGCCTGCGAGGTGATCCTGCAGCTCGCGCCGGAAACCAACGGCCACGTGGCCGTCAAGGCCTGGGAGGCGCTTTCCAAGGCCACCGGCCGCGAGCACGCCCACCTGGCGCTGCACCGCGAGGACGAGAAGATCCGCTTCCGCGACGTGCAGGCGCAGCCGCGCAAGATCATCTCCTCGCCGACCTGGAGCGGGCTGGAGAGCGAGAAGGTCTCGTACAACGCCGGCTACACCAACGTGCACGAGCTGATCCCGTGGCGCACGCTGTCGGGCCGCCAGCAGTTCTACCAGGACCACCCGTGGGTCACGGCGTTCGGCGAGCAGTTCACCAGCTACCGCCCGCCGGTGGACCTGAACACCACGGGCGCCATCGCCGGGATCAAGCCGAACGGCCATCCCGAGATCCAGCTGAACTTCATCACGCCGCATCAGAAGTGGGGCATCCACTCCACCTACAGCGACAACCTGCTGATGCTCACGCTCAACCGCGGCGGGCCGGTGATCTGGCTGTCGGAAGACGACGCGAAGCGGGCCGGCATCGCCGACAACGACTGGGTGGAGCTGTTCAACGTGAACGGCGCCATCGCGGCGCGGGCGGTGGTGAGCCAGCGCGTCAACCCCGGCATGGTGCTGATGTACCACGCCCAGGAAAAGATCATCAACACGCCCGGCTCGGAGATCACCGGTGCGCGCGGCGGCATCCACAACTCGGTGACCCGCATCGTGGTGAAGCCCACGCACATGATCGGCGGCTACGCGCAGTTCAGCTACGGCTTCAACTACTACGGCACGATCGGCACCAACCGCGACGAGTTCGTGGTGGTGCGCAAGATGAACAAGGTGGACTGGCTCGACGAGGAAGCCACCGCGAAGCAAGAAGGAGCGCACGCATGAAAGTCCGCGCACAGATCGCGATGGTCCTGAACCTGGACAAGTGCATCGGCTGCCACACCTGCTCGGTGACCTGCAAGAACGTCTGGACCTCCCGCCCGGGCATGGAGTACGCCTGGTTCAACAACGTCGAGAGCAAGCCCGGCATCGGCTATCCGAAGCAGTGGGAGAACCAGGACAAGTGGCAGGGCGGCTGGAAGCGCAACGACGACGGCTCGATCGAGCCGCGCCAGGGCGGCAAGGTGAAGCTGCTGATGCGCATCTTCGCCAACCCCAACCTGCCGCAGATCGACGACTACTACGAGCCCTTCACCTTCGACTACGAGCACCTGCAGACGGCGCCCGAGATGAAGGCCGCCCCCACGGCGCGCCCGCGCAGCCTGGTCACCGGCCAGCGCATGGAGAAGATCGAGTGGGGCCCGAACTGGGAGGAAATCCTGGGCGGCGAATTCTCCAAGCGCGGCAAGGACCAGAACCTGGCCAGCTTCGAGAAGGTGCAGAAGGAGATGGTGGGGCAGTTCGAGAACACCTTCATGATGTACCTGCCGCGCCTGTGCGAGCACTGCCCCAATCCGGCGTGCGTGGCGTCCTGCCCCTCCGGCTCGATCTACAAGCGCGAGGAGGACGGCGTCGTCCTGATCGACCAGGACAAGTGCCGCGGCTGGCGCATGTGCGTCTCGGGCTGCCCGTACAAGAAGATCTACTACAACTGGCAGAGCGGCAAGGCCGAGAAGTGCGTCCTCTGCTACCCGCGCCTGGAGGCGGGCCTGCCGACGGTGTGCTCCGAGACCTGCGTGGGCCGCATCCGCTACCTGGGCGTGGTGCTCTACGACGCCGACCGCATCGAGGAGGCGGCCAGCGTGGCCGACGAACAGGACCTCTACGAGGCGCAGCTGGGCCTGTTCCTCGACCCGAACGATCCGATGGTGATCGAGCAGGCGCGCCGCGACGGCGTGCCCGAGGCCTGGCTCCAGGCGGCGAAATCGAGCCCGGTGTGGAAGATGGCGATGGACTGGAAGATCGCCCTGCCCCTGCACCCCGAGTACCGCACGCTGCCCATGGTGTGGTACGTGCCGCCGCTGTCGCCGATCACTTCGGCGGCGAACGCCGGCCAGATCGGCGCCAACGGCGAGCTGCCGGATGTCTCGCAGCTGCGCATCCCGGTGGAGTACCTGGCCAACCTGCTCACCGCCGGCCAGACCGGCCCGGTGATCCGCGCGCTCGAGCGCATGCTGGCCATGCGCGCGTACCAGCGCGGCAAGCACGTCGACGGCGTCGCCAACGCCAAGGTGCTGCAGCAGGCCGGGCTTTCCGAGCGGCAGGTGGAGGAGATGTACCGCGTGATGGCGATCGCCAACTACGAGGACCGCTTCGTGATCCCGTCCACCCACCGCGAGTACGCGGAGAACACCTTCGACATGAAGGGCGGCTGCGGCTTCTCCTTCGGCAACGGCTGCTCCGACGGCGCCAGCGACGCCAGCCTGTTCGGCGGCAAGAAGAAGCGCACCATCCCGATCGCGGTGGAGAAGTCATGAGCCGTTCCATCCGCTACACCCTGCGCGCGCTGGCGCTGCTGCTGTCCTACCCCGGTGGGGAAGTGCGCGCCGCCGTGCCCGAACTGCTGGCCGCGATCCGCGACGAAGCGGCCCTGCCCGCGCCGCGCCGCGCGGAGCTGCAGGCCTTCGGCGCCGACCTGCTGCGCGCCGACCCGCTGGAGGCCGAGGCGCGCTACGTGGAACTGTTCGACCGCGGGCGCAGCACCTCGCTGCACCTGTTCGAGCACGTGCACGGCGACTCGCGCGAGCGCGGGCCGGCCATGATCGACCTGCTGAAGACCTACGAAGCGGCGGGCCTGCGGCTGGAAGGCCGCGAACTGCCCGACCACCTGTGCGTGGTGCTGGAGTTCGCCTCCACCCAGCCGACCAGGCTGGCGAAGGCCTTCCTCGGCGAGATGGCGCACATCCTGCGCGCCATCTTCAGCGCCCTGCGCCAGCGGGACAGCAACTATGCGAGCCTGCTCGCCGCCGTGCTCGAACTCGCCGGCGAGAAGGTGGAAGCGGTGCCGGTGGCACCGGAAGAAAGCCTCGATGCCACCTGGGCCGAGCCCGTGGCCTTCGGCGGCTGCAGCACGCAAGGCCAGGCCGCCCCCGGCCGGCCCCAGCCCATCCAGATCGTGCGGCGCAAGGCGCCGCAAGGAGCCAGCGCATGAAAGCCCTCGACGCGTTCCTCTTCGGCACCTATCCCTACCTCTGCCTGGCGGTGTTCCTGCTCGGAAGCCTGGTGCGCTTCGACCGCGAGCAGTACACGTGGAAAAGCGATTCCTCGCAGCTGCTGCGCGCCGGGCAGCTGCGCTGGGGCAGCAACCTGTTCCACATGGGCGTGCTGTTCCTGTTCTTCGGGCACACCGTTGGCATGCTGACGCCGCACTTCCTGTACGAGCCCTTCATCTCGCCCGGCAACAAGCAGCTGATGGCGATGGCCAGCGGCGGCATCGCGGGCCTGCTGGGGTTCGTGGGGATCACGATCCTGCTGCACCGGCGGCTCACCGATCCGCGCATCCGCATCAACTCGCGGCTGGCCGACATCGCGCTGCTGTGGCTGCTGTGGCTGCAGTTCGCGCTCGGGCTGGTGACGATCCACTCCTCGGCGCAGCACCTCGATGGCGGCCTGATGATGAAGTTCGGCGAATGGGCGCAGCGCATCGTCACGTTCCGCGGCAGCGCGGCCGAACAGCTGGTCGAGGCAGGCATCGTGTTCAAGCTGCACATGTTCCTCGGCATGACGATCTTCCTCGTCTTCCCGTTCACGCGGCTGGTGCACGTGTGGAGCGGCTTCGCGAGCGTGGCCTACCTGTGGCGCCCGTACCAGCTGGTGCGCACCCGCCGCAACCTGGCCGCCCCGCAGCCTGCTGCCCGCCCCGGCTCCACCGACGCGCTGCCGCGCCCGGTGCCGGACTTCGAGCCGAGCCGGGTGGGGTAAGAACAGCCGAACAGCCGGACATCTGAACTGCCGGACGCAGAGGACGCGAAGGGTACGCAAAGGACGCAAAGGAAGACCTTTCAAGAAAAGGCCTGCAGAACTCTCTGCCTTCCTTCGCTATCCTGGATTTCTTTCGCGTCCTTTGCGTACCCCTTGCGTCCTTTGCGTCCGGCAGTTCGGTTTCCGTCTTCCGGTATTCCTCCGC
This sequence comes from Ramlibacter sp., assembly GCF_035706265.1. GTDB lineage: Bacteria > Pseudomonadota > Gammaproteobacteria > Burkholderiales > Burkholderiaceae_C > Ramlibacter. The sequence goes on from NZ_DASSVG010000361.1 coordinate 6,828, forward strand.
ACCCCCGAAATCCAAACCCGGCGGCGTTTGATGCAAGACAACGTTAGTGCCTGCTCACGCCTGTAGCCTCCGCTCCCGTACCGGTATTCACCGGGGAACGTGGAACACATGGACAAATCCTCTGCGACTGAACTGGCCCGCGCTGCCGGCCTGAATCTGTGGACCTTCCGGGGCCGGACGCTGCTGCCGGTGGTCCAGGGCGGCATGGGGGTCGGCATCTCGGCGGGCCGCCTCGCCGGGACGGTCGCTTCCTTCGATGCGGTGGGCACGATCTCCTCCGTCGACCTGCGGCGCCTGCATCCGGACCTGATGGAAGCCACCAGCGAGCTGTCCGGGCCGCAAGCCAAGGCGCAGATCGACGCGGCCAACAAGGAAGCCCTGCACCGCGAGATCAAGCGCGCGCGCGAACTGGCGCGCGGCCGCGGCCTGATCGCAGTCAACGTGATGCGCGCGCTGGACCAGTACGAGACCTACGTGCGCCAGGCGCTGGAAAGCGGCGCCGACGCGCTGGTGGTGGGCGCGGGCCTGCCGCTGGACCTGCCGGAGCTGGCGCGCGATTTCCCCAAGGCGACCCTGGTGCCGATCCTCTCCGACGCCCGCGGCGTGCAGCTGCTGGTGCGCAAGTGGGAGAAGAAGGGCCGGCTGCCCGACGCCATCGTGATCGAGCATCCGCGCCTGGCCGGCGGCCACCTCGGGGCCGCCAAGGTGGCGGACCTGAAGGATCCCCGCTTCGAATTCGACGTGGTGCTGCCCGAAGTGCGGGAATTCTTCGTGAAGAGCGGCTTCGACAAGGAGATCCCGCTGATCGCCGCCGGCGGCGTCTCCAGCCGCGAGGACATCAAGCGCCTGCAGGGCCTGGGCGCCTCGGCCGTGCAGCTCGGCACCGCCTTCGCCGTCACCTGCGAGAGCGACGCCAGCCTGGCCTTCAAGGAAGTGCTGGCCGGCGCGAAACCCGAGGACCTGGTCGAGTTCACCAGCGTGGCCGGCCTGCCCGCGCGCGCCGTGCGCACGCCCTGGCTCGACAAGTACCTGCGCCTGCAGGAACGGATGCAGAAATCCGCCCACCAGAAGCCGCACTGCACGATGTGGTTCGACTGCCTCACCAAGTGCGGGCTGCGCGACGGCCATGCCGACTGGGGCCAGTTCTGCATCGACAAGGTGCTTGGCTACGCTCTCGCCGGGGATGTTCGCAAAGGACTATTCTTCCGGGGGGCAGGCCGCCTGCCCTTCGGCACCCAGATCCGACCCGTGCAGGACCTGCTGAACTGGCTGGTCGGCAACCTGGTCCCTCCCACCATCGCCGTCGCCCTCGCGAACGCCGAACTCCAGGAAGCATGAAGCGCGATCCCGCACCCTACGAAGTCCCCGCCCTGCCGCCGCAACCCATCAGCGTCGATGTGGTGCGGGAGAAGTACCTGAAGGAGGGCGAAAGCAGCGAGACCGACCTGCTCAAGCGGGTGGCCAAGGCCCTCGCGAGCGTGGAGGCCGAGCCGCTGCGCGCCAAGTGGGAACGCCGCTTCTTCGACAACCTGCAGGCTGGCGCGATCGGCGCCGGCCGCATCATGAGCGCCGCCGGCACCGACCTGCAGGCCACGCTGATCAACTGCTTCGTGCAGCCCGTGGGCGACGCGATCCAGGGCCGCGACGAGGAAGGCTTCCCCGGCATCTACGAGGCGCTGCGCGAAGCGGCCGAGACGATGCGCCGCGGCGGCGGCGTGGGCTACGACTTCTCGCGCATCCGTCCGCGCGGCGCCGAGGTCAAGGGCACCGGCTCGCTGGCCTCGGGGCCGTGCAGCTACATCGACGTGTTCGACCACTCGTGCTCCACGGTGGAAAGCGCCGGCGCGCGCCGCGGCGCCCAGATGGGCGTGATGCGCATCGACCATCCGGACGTGCTGGAGTTCATCACCGCCAAGCGCACGCCGGGACGCTGGAACAACTTCAACGTCTCGGTGGCCGTCACCGACGAATTCATCCGCACCCTGCAGGCCGGCGGCGACTGGCCCCTGGTGCACAAGGCCAAGCCCGGCCCGCAGCTGGTCGCCCAGGGCGCCCACCTGCGCTCCGACGGCCTGTGGGTCTACAAGAGCGTGCCCGCGCAGCAGCTGTGGGACACCGTCATGCGGTCGGCCTACGACTTCGCCGAGCCCGGCATCCTGTTCGTCGACACGATCAACCGCGAGAACAACCTGCGGTACGCGGAGAAGATCAGCGCGACGAATCCTTGCGTGACGGCGGATACCCGGCTGGCGACGCAATACGGCCTGATCCCCATCGGCGAGCTGTACGCGCGCGGCGTCGAGATCCAGGCGACCGTGGACCAGCGCACCCTGGGCGGCGAGGGACGGGGCGTGGTCACGCGCGGTGCGAAGCCGGCCTTCAAGACCGCGGAGCGCGCAGCCGTGTTCCGCGTGGTCACCGAAGACGGCTACGAAATCAAGGCGACCGAGTGGCACGACTTCTACACCGGCCGCGGCAAGATCAAGCTGCGCGACCTGGTCGTGGGCGACGAGTTGCTGGTGCAGTCCGGCAAGGGCCAGTTCGGGCAGGAAGGCAGCGAGGATCTCGGGCTTCTGCTCGGCCTGCTCACCGGCGACGGGCACTTCACCAACCGGGGCCATGGCAACGAGGCTGCGGTGGTCGACCTGTGGGGCGAGGAGCGGTTGCTGGCCGATCGCGTCTCGAATTTCATCAATTCGCTGATCGGCACCGCGTCGGCTTCCGGCCGCCACTATCAGGTGGCTCCCATCGCCATCCCGCAGCGCAATCGCGTCTGCATCCGGTCGGTGATCCTCGCACGGCTGCTGGCCGCCTACGGTTTCAACCGGACAACCAAGCTGAAGGTGCCGGAAGTCGTCTGGCGCGGCAGCGAAGAATGTGTCCGTGGCTACCTCCGTGGCCTCTTCCAGACCGACGGAACGGTCAACATTTCCTCTCTCAGCCAGAGCTGCTCGGTGCGGCTGGCCTCCAGCCACCAGCCCTTGCTGAAGGAGGTCCAGACGCTGCTGTCCAACTTCGGCGTCTTCTGCCGGATCCGCAAGCGCCGGGATGCGGGCGAGCGAGCGATGCCGGATGGCCGCGGCAGCCTCCGCAGCTACCAGTGCGTCGAGAACTACGAACTGATCATCGACGGCGAGTCGCGTGAACGGTTCATGGCGGAAGTGGGCTTTCTCCTGCCCGGCAAGAACGAGAAGTACGCGGGCTGGGTGAAGGACAAGGTGCTGCTGAAGACGCAGCGCTTCGCGTCCAGGATTGCGGCCATCGAAGCTGCGGGCGAAGAGGCGGTCTTCGACACGACGCAGCCCGATCACAATTCCGTCATCTTCAATGGTCTGGTGACGGGGCAATGCGGTGAGCAGCCTTTACCGGCGTATGGTTGTTGCGACCTCGGTCCGATCATCCTGACGAAGTTCGTCCGCCATCCCTTCGGCTTCGGCGGGCCGCCGCACTTCGACTTCGAGGGCTTCACCAGGGCGGTGGCGACGCAGGTGCGCGCGCTCGACAACGTGCTGGAACTGACCTTCTGGCCGCTGGAGCAGCAGCGCGCCGAGGCGCAGGCCAAGCGCCGCATCGGGGTCGGCTTCACCGGCCTGGGCAACGCGCTCGCCATGCTGCGCCTGCGCTACGACGCGCCCGAAGGCCGCGAGATGGCGGCGCGCATCGCCCGCGCCATGCGCGATGCCGCCTATGCGGCCTCGGTGGAACTGGCCAAGGAAAAAGGCGCGTTCCCCCTCTTCGAGGCCGACGCGTACCTGGAGGCCGGCACCTTCGCCAGCCGGCTGGACGAGCCGCTGAAGGAGGCGATCCGCCAGCACGGCATCCGCAACAGCCACCTGCTGTCGATCGCGCCCACCGGCACGGTGAGCCTCGCGTTCGCCGACAACGCCTCCAACGGCATCGAGCCGCCCTTCTCGTGGACCTACCACCGCAAGAAGCGCGAGAGCGGCGGCCACACGACCGAGTACACGGTGGAGGACCACGCCTGGCGCCTGTTCCGCTCGCTCGGCGGCGATACGTCCAAGCTGCCGCCCTACTTCGTCTCCGCGCTGGAGATGCCGGCGGCGGACCACCTGGCGATGATGGAGGCGGTGCAGCCCTTCGTCGACACGGCGATCTCCAAGACGGTCAACGTGCCGGCCGACTATCCCTACGAGGACTTCCAGGGCCTGTACCTGGAAGCCTGGCGCGCCGGCCTCAAGGGCCTGGCGACCTACCGGCCCAACGAGATCCTCGGCTCGGTGCTCTCCACCACGCCGGAGGCGAAGGCGCAGCAGGAGCAGGCCACCGAAGCCAAGGTGGACCCGATGCGCGCGGTGATCGCGCGCCGGCCCAATGGCCAGCTCTCCGCGGTGGCGGAGAAGGTCGAATACTGGACCCAGCAGGGCCGGCAGACGCTCTACATCGTCGTCTCCTTCCTGCCGCTGGAAGACGGCCGCGAGCGCGCGATCGAGTTCTTCATGCCG
>NZ_DASSVG010000362.1:0-4893 GCF_035706265.1 Ramlibacter sp.
GCAGCCCAGGACATTCTTCGAAAAGGTCTGGAACGATCACGTCATCGGCGATCTGGGCGGAGGCGCGAAGCTGCTCCAGGTGGATCGCCTGGTGCTCCACGAGCTCAGCGGCAGCCAGGCGGTGCGGGCGCTGGCCGAGGCGCGGCGCACGCCGATGAGCCGCGAGCAGGTCTTCACCGTCATCGAGCACCTGATCACGACGCGTCCGGGGCGCGGGCCGACCGAATCAGCTTCGAAAAGCGGGCCGGTGATGATCGAGACCACGCGCAAGGCGTCGCGCGACTGGGGCTTCCACTTCATCGACTACGACGACCCGCGCCAGGGCATCGCGCACGTGGTCGCCACCGAGCTCGGCATCGCGTTCCCCGGCGCCACGCTGGTGTGCTGCGACAGCCATACCTGCACCGTGGGCGGCATCGGCGCGCTGGCGTGGGGAATCGGCCTGAGCGAGGCGGAGCACGTGCTGGCGACCCAGGCGATCGCGCAGGACAAGCCCAAGACCATGCGGGTGCGGTTCGACGGCGCGCTGGCGCGCGGCGTCTACGCCAAGGACATGATCCTTGCCCTGATCGGCAAGTATGGCGCGAACGCCGGCATCGGCTACGCCGTGGAGTTCGCGGGCCCGGCAATCCGCAGCCTGCCGATCGAGGGCCGCCTGACGATCTGCAACATGTCGATCGAGTTCTCCGCCAAGTACGGCTTCGTGCCGCCCGACGAAACCACCATCGAGTACCTGAAGGGCGCGGCTTTCGCGCCGAAAGGGGCCGCGTGGGATACGGCCGTGAGCTACTGGCGTTCGCTGCCCAGCGACGAGGGAGCGAAGTTCGATCGCGAGCTCTCCGTGGACTGCGACGCCCTGGAGCCGCAAGTCAGTTGGGGCATAAGCCCGCAGCAGGTGGCGGCGGTCACGGGGCGCGTGCCCGATCCGTCCGACGCGGCGGATGGCGAAGCCAGGCGGCTGGCGGACCGGGCGCTCGAATACATGCAGCTGAAGCCCGGCACGCCCATGGAGGGGCTGGCCATCGACGTGGCGTACATCGGCTCCTGCACCAACGCGCGCCTTTCGGATCTGCGGGTCGCGGCCGCGCTGCTCAAGGGGCGCAAGGTCAAGGCGGGCGTACAGGCGGTGTGCGTGCCGGGCTCCAGCCCGGTGAAGCGCGCGGCCGAGGCCGAAGGGCTGGACCGCATCTTCCGCGAAGCCGGCTTCGAATGGCACGAATCGGCCTGCGGCTTCTGCGGCCATATCGGCGACAACCGGTTCGCGGGACTGCGCACCATAAGCACCACCAACCGCAATTTCGAAGGGCGGCAGGGGCCGAAGACGCGCACGCATCTCGCCAGCCCGGCCACCGTGGCCGCCTCGGCGATCGAAGGACGCATCACCGACGCAAGGAGGTTTTCCTGATGGAAGCGCTGGTTCAGGTCACCGGCATCGCCGCGCCGATGATGCGCATCAACGTCGACACCGACCAGATCATCCCGGCCCTGTTCCTCGGCGGGACCGACGCAAAGGGTTACGGGAAGCACCTCTTCGCCGGCTGGCGCTTTCTTGCGGACGGCTCGCCGAACCCGGAGTTCATCCTCAACCAGGAGCCCTACACCCGGGCGCAGATCCTGCTGGCCGACCGGAATTTCGGCTGCGGCTCGTCCAGGGAGCGCGCGCCGAAGGCGCTGCGGGAGTTCGGCTTCCGGGCCATCATCGCGCCGTCCTTCGGCGGCATATTCCTCAACAACTGCTACCGCAACGGCATCGCCCCGGTCGAGCTGCCGATCGAGCAGGTGCGCGCGATCGCGGACGAAGTGCAGGCCTCCGGGGGGCTGGGCGAGGTGACCGTCGACCTGCGCGAAAAGCGGGTCGTCTCGCCCGAAGGTCGCAGGTTCGCCTTCGACGCGCCGGAAACCCTGCGGCAGATGCTTCTCCAGGGCGTCGACGAAATCGCCCTGACGCTGGCCCGCATGCCCGAAATCGGCGCCTATCGTGAAGCCGACAAAACCCGCCGACCCTGGGCGTACCCGCCGATCGGTTAGCGCAGCCCCTTGAGGAAGGCGAAGGTGCGCTCGTTCGCGACCTTCGCCGATTTCTCGTCGTAGTTCGCCGGGCGCAACGGGTTGGCGAAGGCGTGCTTGGCGCCGGGATAGGCGTGGAGCTGCACGTTGGGCTTGCCCTGCAGCGCGGCGCGGATCTTCGCCAGCGCCTCGGGCGGCACGGCGTGGTCGAGCTCGCCGAAGTGCAGCAGCAGCGGGCAGCGGATCTTGCCCGCTTCCTCCAGGTAGTTGTGGATGCGCGTGCCGTAGTAGGCCACCGCGCCGTCCACCGGCAGCCGCGCCGCCGCGAGATAGGCGAAGGTGCCGCCGAGGCAGTAGCCGCTCACGGCCACCGGCCCCTTGCACTGCGGCTGCTTCCTGAGGGCCGCGACTGCGGCGCCCAGGTCCTCGACGCCCTGCTCGTAGTCGAAGGCCTTGTGCAGCTCCTGCGCGCGCTTCATGCCGGCCTCGTCGAAGGCCAGCTCGATGCGCGGCTCCAGGCGCCAGAAGAAATCCGGCGCGAGCACCGTGAAGCCTTGCGCGGCGAACAGGTCGGCGAGGTGGCGCACGGAGGGGTTGACGCCGAAGATCTCCTGCACCATGACCAGCCCCGGGCCGCTGCCCGCGGCCGGCACCGAAAGGTAGCCCTCGAAGCTGCCGCCGTCCGCGGCGGCGATCCTGATCCAGCTGGATGCCATTGCCGATCCTCTAGTTCTTGAAGCCGATGGCGCGCACCACCTTGCTCCACTTCGCCTGCTCGGCGGCGAGGAAGCGCGCGTAGTCCTCGGGCGTGCCGGGGGAGGGCACGCCGCTCACCTTGCCGTACTGCTCCTTGACCGCCGCGCTGTTGAGCGCGTTGACCGCGGCGGCGTTGAGGCGCTTGAGCACCGCGGCGGGCGTGCCGGCCGGCGCGACCAGGCCGTACCAGTTGTCGGAGGTGACCCCCGGATAGCCGCCTTCCGCCGTGGTCGGCACATCGGGCAGGGTCGAGGCGCGCGAGGCGCTGGTCACGGCGAGCGCCTTGAGCCGGCCGGCGCGGATGTGGCCGAGCAGCACCGGCACGTCGAAGATGCCCATCTGCACGGTGCCGCCTACCAGGTCGGTGACCGCCGGCGCCGCGCCCTTGTAGGCGACGTGCACCATGTTGAGTCCCGCCTCGGCCTTCAGCAGCTCGCCCGCGAGGTGCGTGATGCTGCCGCCGCCGGCCGAGCCGAAGTTGACCTTGCCCGGGTTCGCCTTGGCGTACGCGATGAATTGCGCCAGGTTGGCTGCCGGCACGGACGGGTGCACCGCGAGCACCTCGGGCACGCGCACCACCACGGTGATCAGCGCCATGTCCTTTTGCACGTCGTAGGGCAGCTTGGAAAGCGAGTAGGGCGCGATCGCCACCGTGGAGGCGCTGTTCAGCGCCAGCATGTAGCCGTCCGGCGCCGACTTGATGGCGCGGTCCACGCCCAGCACGCCGCCGACGCCGCCGATGTTCTCCACGACGACCGGCTGGCCGAGGTCGGCGGACATGCCCTGGGCCAGGCCGCGGCCGAAGATGTCCGCCGGGCCGCCGGCCGGGAACGGCACCACGATGTGCACCGGCCGCGACGGGTAGGCCTGCGCGAGCGCCAGCGCAGGGGCGAGCAACAGGACTGCGAGCAGTTTCTTCACGATTGTTCTCCTCCTTGGGCGCATTCTTGGGGTTCGCTGCCTTTTCGACAACCCCGCCGTGCGAATAGCAGCTATCGCGTCCACAGATGGCTAGCCGCAGCGCGCCGTCATGCCGCCGTCGACCACGATCTCGGTGCCGGTGACGAAGCGCGCTTCGTCGGAGGCGAGGAACAGCGCGGCGCTGGCGGTGTCGCGGCCGTCGCCTTCCACGCCGAGCGGGATGCGCTTGCGCCGCTCGGCGAGCAGCGCCTCGACGTCGCCCCCGGCGCGCTGTGTCGCGAGGCGGAATTCCACCATCGGCGTGTGCAGCTGCCCCGGCACCACGGTGTTCACGCGGATGCCCTTGGCCGCGTACTGCATCGCCACCACGCGCGAGAGCTGGATGATGCCGGCCTTGGTGGCGGCGTAGGCGACCTGCGCCGCGCCGGTCCAACGCAGACCGGAGGTCGAGGCGAGGTTGACGATGGCGCCGCCTTGCTGCCGCTCCATCACCGGCAGCACGTGCTTGCAGCCGAGGAACACGCTTTTCAGGTTCAGGTCGACCTGGGCGTCCCACACCTCCTCGCTCATCTCCACCGGCCCGCCGGCCGCCGAGCCGCCGACGTTGTTCACCAGGATGTCGATGCGGCCGAAGCGCTCGAGGCACGCCGCCACCATCGCCGCCACCGCCCGGCTGTCGGTGACGTCGCAGATGTGGGTTTGCATCCCGCTGCCAGGGGAGCGCTCGGCGGTTTCGGCAAGGCGATCCTTCGAAACATCAACGGCAAAAATCCTTGCCCCCTCTTCCGCGAAGCGCACGGCGATGGCGCGGCCGTTGCCCCAGCCGGGGCCGACCGAGCCGGCGCCGGTGACGATGGCGACCTTATCGCGCAGGCGCAAAGCGGTAGAGGCGCTGCGGGTTGTCGACCAGCAGCGCGCGGCGCTCGGCCTCGGTGGGCGCCATCTGCTCGACGAGGTCCGTGAGCACGCCGTCGTCGGGGACTTCCTTCAGGTTGGGGTGCGGCCAGTCGGTGCCCCACAGCACGCGGTCGCCGCATTCCTGCACCAGCTTGCGGCCGAAGGGCCAGGCGTCCTTCCAGGGCGAGGCCTGCTTCGAGATGCGCTCCGAGCCGCTCACCTTCACGTAGAAATTCTTGTTCTCCAGGAGATGCAGGAGACCGGTGAAGCGCTTGTGCTCCAGGGCCTGCGAAGCGTCGACGCGGCCCATGT
>NZ_DASSVG010000363.1:0-3200 GCF_035706265.1 Ramlibacter sp.
AGACGTGAGCGTTGGGCGTTGGGCGTTGGGCGTTGGGCGTTGGGCGTTGGGCGTTGGGCGTTGGGCGTTGGGCGTTGGGCGTTGGGCGTTGGGCGTTGGGCGTTGGGCGTTGGGCGTTGAGCGTTGAGCGTGAGGTCGGGAGCGCGAGACGCCTTGCGGCGCGGCCCGGGTAGGCTGGCGCTGGAGCGAAGCGAAAGCCCAGCGATCGGCGAGCGCAGCGAAGCTGGGCTTCCCGCGCGCTTCGCGCGCGGTCAGCACCAGCCTACGGGAGCCGGCCAGCGCCTGCACCGCGCGCCCGCGCGCATCTCCAACTCTCCTCCGCCAGCGGCAGCACGTTCAGCACCAGCACCGCGATCCCCACGACGAAGAGATAGCCGGCCGGCCACCGCGTCGGCTGCTCGCCAGCGGCCAGCACGGCGAGCAGCGCGAACAACCCCAGCGGCAGCAGCTCCATGAAGCTGTGCACCATCTGCTCGAACGGGCGGATCTCGCGCCGGGGCGCCGTGTAGCGCAGCTCCACGTACGTGGTCAGCTCGTGGGCGGCAAAGGCGGCCAGCACGATCGCCAGCAGCGCCGGCCCCGGCTGCAGCAGCGCGGTCGCCACCAGCGCGACGCCACCTTCGGCCAGCAACACCCAATGGAAGACGTTCTCCCGCAGGCCGCTGGTGCGCTCGATGCGCGTGCGCCGGTGGCAGGCCCAGTCCACCAGCCCGGCGAGGATCCACAGCGGCACCAGGCCGGCCATCAGCACGCGCTGGGCGACGTCTTCGGCGCTCACTGGGCGTACTGCTCCGTCCCCACCAGCCCGATCTTCTGCAGCCCGAGCCGCTGCGCGCTGGTGAGCGCGGCCGCCACCGGCTCGTAGCGGGCGCGCGGATGCGGCCGCAGGTGGATCTCCGGCTGGTTCGCCTCGGCCGCCGCCGCGCGCAGCTTCGCCTCCAGCGCGCCGCGGTCCGCCAGCGGCTCGCCGTTCCAGACGAAGCGCCCGGCGGCATCGACTTCCAGCTGCACGATCGCCGGCTCGACCGCTGGCCGCGGCGCCTGCCGCCCCGGCATCTCCAGCGACACCGCATTGAGCTGCACCGGGATGGTGACGATCAGCATCACGAGCAGCACCAGCAGCACGTCCACCAGCGGCGTGGTGTTGATGTCCACCAGCGGATCGGGATCGGGCTCGGCGCCGGCGCGGATGTGCATCAGCGCCCCGGCGGTTCGGTGAGGAAGCCGATGCGCGCCACGCCGGCCTGCTGCGCGGCCAGCACCACGCGGCCCACGCTCGCGTACTCGGCGCGCACGTCGCTGCGGATGTGCACCTCGGGCTGCGGCTGCATGGCCGCGATCTTCTGCAGCAGCTCCACCAGTGCGGCGCGGTCCGGCAGCGGCGTGTCGAACCAGTAGGTCGTGCCCTGCGCGTCGACGGTGATGATCACGTTCTCCTGCTGCGCGTCGACGCGCTGGTTCTGCTCGCGCGGCAGCGTGACGGCGATGGTGCTGTTCACCACCGGGATCGTGATCAGGAAGATGATCAGCAGCACCAGCATCACGTCCACCAGCGGCGTGGTGTTGATCTGTGCGATCAGCGCGTCCTCGCCGGGCTGCGCGTCGGCGTAGCGGATCGCCATGTCAGGCGCCCTTCTCGCCGCCGGCCAGCAGCACGGTGTGCAGGTCGGAGCCGAAGGCGCGCACGGTGTCCATCGCCACCTTGTTGCGGCGGACCAGCCAGTTGTAGCCCAGCACCGCCGGCACGGCGACGGCGAGGCCGATGGCCGTCATGATCAGGGCCTCGCCCACCGGGCCCGCGACCCGGTCGATCGAGGCGGTGCCCGAGGCGCCGATGCGCACCAGCGCGTTGTAGATGCCCCAGACGGTGCCGAACAGGCCGACGAAGGGCGCCGTCGATCCCACCGTGGCCAGCACCGCCAGCCCTTCCTGCGTGCGGCTGTGGACGCTGGCCACGGCGCGCTCGATGCTCTGCGCCACCCAGGTGTTGAGGTCCACCTTGCCGATCAGGCCCTCGTGCCGGCGCGTCGCCTCCAGCGCCGATTCGGCGATGAAGCGGTAGGGGCTGCCGGGGTGCAGCGCCTGCGCGCCCTGGCGCACGGTGTCGGCCTTCCAGAAGCGGGCATTGGCCGCGCGTCCGTGGCCGCCCAGGCGGCGCTGCGCCAGCAGCTTGGCGATCAGCACGTACCAGCTGGCCAGCGACATGATCGCGAGGATCACGATCGTCGCCCGCGAGACGATGTCGCCCTGGGCCCAGAGCGAGCCCAGCCCGTAGGGGTTGGCCGCGGCGGGTGGCGCCTGGATGGCGGGCAGGTTTCCCTGCGCCCAGGCCGCCAGGGACGGCAGGGCGAGCGACAGCGCGGCGACGCGAGGCAGCATGGGCCGCATTCTGGCGCAAGCCATCGATAATCGGTCATGAACAAGCGTTGGCGACCGAGCGTGACCGTGGCCGCAGTGATCGAGCGGGACGGCCGCTTCCTGATGATCGAGGAAGAGACCTCCGAAGGGTTGAAGATCAACAACGCCGCGGGCCACCTGGACCCGGGCGAGACCCCGGCCGAGGGCTGCGCCCGCGAGGCGCTGGAGGAGACGGCCTGGCACTTCCGCCCCACGGCGCTGCTGGGCGTGTACATCTCGCGCTTCCAGCGCTCCACCACGGGCGAGGACATCACCTACCTGCGCTTCGCCTTCACCGGCGAGCTGGGCGAGCACGTCGAAGGGCGCGCGCTCGACCACGGCATCGTGCGCACCCTGTGGATGACGGCCGAGGAACTGCGCGCCACCGCGGACCGCCACCGCAGCCCGCTGGTCCTGCGCTGCCTGGAGGACTACCTGCAGGGCGTGCGCTACCCGCTGGCCACCATCTATTGCGACCCGAGCATCTACGGCCCGGAGGCGCAGGGGCAGCGGCCGCAAGCGGTGCAGGAGCCGGAGTAGCGCCGCTACTTCGGACAGTTGCCCGAGAGCGCGCGGCCGATCACCGAAGGCGCGTTGAGCAGTCCGCCCACCGAGCCCTGGCGGCCGTCGCCGCGCAGGCAGTCCTGCCGTGCCGCGTCTTCCATGCCTTCGGCCAGCGGGTCGCGCGGCTTGCCGCGGCGCAGCTGCTCGTTGGCCATGTCCGCCAGGCTGCGCCGTTGCGGCGGCCGGTAGGGGCCCTGCAGCGAAGGCAGCGGCGAAGGCGGCAGGATCACCGGCGCGGG
>NZ_DASSVG010000364.1:0-5576 GCF_035706265.1 Ramlibacter sp.
CCAGGCTGGCGCGGCTCGCGTCCTTGAAGCCGTACATGGCCAGGCTGCCGGCCAGCTTGTGGGCCGTGACGCGCACCGTCTCGCGCTCGCCCTCGCGCGCCGCGTCCACCAGTGTCTGGGCCAGCTTGCGGCGCGAGGACAGGAATTCGGGCATCAGGTGCATCAGCCCCGGCTCCACCCACACCCGGCCCGGCGGCGCCACCGGCGGGGCGACCCCCTCGCCGCCGAGCGACAACGGCACCGGCGACGACACCGCGTGCACCACCGACGGATCCTCGCGCCGCAGCACCGCCAGCACTTCCTCGCGCGAGGCGGGCTTGGCGAGGTACAGGTCGAAGCCGGCCTCCACGCAGGCCTTGCGGGTGGCTTCGTCATCGTAGGCGGAGAAGGCCGCCAGGAAGCTGGGCGCCTCGCCGCGCCCGCGCTGCAGCGCGCGGATCTCGCGCGCCGCCTCCAGGCCGCCCATCACCGGCATCTGCAGGTCCAGGAAGATCACGTCCGGCCGCGACGCGCGCACCAGCTCCAGCGCATCGCGCCCGTTGACGGCCGTGCGCACCGCCAGCGGCGGGCTGGGCAGCAGGCTCTTGAGCACCACGATGTTGTATTCGTCGTCGTCCACCACCAGCACGGAGAGTTCCGGCAGCGCCTCGGCCTTGCGCGCGGGCTGCGGCAGGCCGGCCGGCGCGGCCTCGGGCTGCGGCGCCGGCAGCGGCGCGCGCCAGGGCGGCAGCCGCAGCGTCAGCGTGGTGGTGCCGTGGCGCGACTGCATCGCCAGCTCGCCGCGCTGCACCTGCGCCATCAGGCGGGCCGAATAGGCGCCCAGGCCCATGCCGCCGCTCTTGCCGTGGGTGGCGTACTTCTCGAAGAAGCGGCCCCGGACTTCGGGGGGCACCTCGCCGGCGTTGGAGATCATCAGCGCCACCGATTCGCCGCCCGGCCCGGGCGCGAGCCGCAGCTTCACGCGCACGTCGGAACCTTCGGCGGCCGCCTCCAGCGCATTCTTCAGCAGGTTGGCGATGGTGGAATAGCAAAGCAGTTCCTCGCCTTTGGCATACAGCGGCTCCGGCGGCAGCTCGATGACCAGCCGGACCTTCTTGGAGCGCGCATGCGGGTGCAGTTCGCGCGCCACCGTGTTCACCAGGCCCGCCAGGTCCACCGCCTGCGCGCGCAGACGGTAGGTGCCGGCCTCCATGCGGTACAGGTCCAGCGACAGGTTGACCATGCTCAGCACGCGCAGCGCCGCTCGCTCCACGGTGCCGAGCAGTTCGTCCTCCACCGGATCCGGCGGACGGCGTTCGCGCAGCAGCCGCGGCACCGAGGCGATGCTCGCCAGCGGCGTCTTGAGGTCGTGGCGCGCGATGCGCTCCACCTCCTCGCGCACGCGGAAGGCCTCGCGCAGCGCCTTGTTCTGGTCCTCCAGCTGGCGGATCAGCGTGTCGAGGTGCTCGCGCTGCTCGGACTCCTTGGCATGCTGCGCCTCGGCGATGCGCGAGTACAGGTTGGCGAAGATCACCACCAGTGTCAGCGTGACGGCCACCCGCGCCGTCAGCGCCGGCCCGATGTGCATCCAGGCCAGCGGGACCGTCATCGCCACCATCGCGATGTTGAACAGGTTGGCCTGCCGCACCGGCAGCATGAAGTGGAACAGCAGGATGCCGGGATAGACCCAGAAGATGCCGATCAGGCCGTTGTCGTGGATCGCGGTGGCCAGCCCCACCATGGAGGCGGCGAAGATCGCCCAGACCGGCACCAGGGGCACGCCGCCGCGCGCGATCGCGAAGGCGTTGACCAGCAGGCACACCATGAAGGCGCTGGTCGCCAGCCCGAGCAGCACCCGGCCCTGGATGAAGTTGTTGACGGTGAAGGGGCCGAGCAGCACCGTGCCGGCGATCGCCAACCCGAGGAAGATCTTCTGCCGGTGCGCCTCGACGAAGCCCTGTGCGAACTCGCGCACGGGCTTCTCCTCGTCGTCGTTCGGCGGCCAGCGGGAAGGCAGGTCCTCTTGCACGGGGCGGGCTCCAGGGTCGGACCCCATTATCGGGGGCAACCGCCGGGCTGGCGCGCGCCTCAGGCCTCGGGCAGGACGGCGGTCGCCTCGATTTCCACCTTGGCCCGGTCCTCGATCAGGGCGCGGACCTCCACCGCCGTCATCGCCACGGCGTAGTTGCCGATGATCTCGCGGAAGGCCTGGCCGATCTCGCGCCCGGCGGCGAGGTACTCGCGCTTGTCGGTGACGTACCACGTCATGCGCACCACGTGCTCGCCGCTGCCGCCCGCCGCACGCAGCACCTCGGCCAGGTTCTGCAGCGCCTGGCGGGCCTGGGCGCCGAAATCGTCGCTGGCGAAGCGCCCATCGGCGTCCCAGCCGATCATGCCGGCGACGAACAGCATCCGTCCCTGGGCCACGACGCCGTTGGCGTAGCCCTTGGGGCGGGGCCAGCCCTCCGGGAGGACGGCTTGGTGGAAGCTCATGCGCGCATCTCCTTCAACAGTTCGCGGCCGACGATCAATTGCTGCACCTCGGTGGCGCCTTCGTAGATGCGCAGGGCCCGGATCTCGCGGTAGAGGCTTTCCACGGCGACGCCCTGCTTCACCCCGAGGCCGCCGTGCAGCTGCACCGCCGCGTCGATCACCTGCTGCGCGCCTTCGGTGGCGGCCAGCTTGGCCATCGCCGCCTCCTTGGTGATGGTGCGGCCCTGGTCGCGCAGCCAGGCGGCGCGCCACACCAGCAGGGCCGCGCTGTCCACCGTGGTGGCCATCTGCGCCAGCTTCGCCTGCGTGAGCTGGAAATCGGCCAGGGCCTGGCCGAACATCTTGCGTTGCGTGGCATGGGCCAGCGCTTCGTCCAGCGCCCGGCGCGCGAAGCCCAGCGCCGCCGCGGCCACCGAGGTGCGGAACACGTCGAGCGTGCGCATCGCCAGCTTGAAGCCCTCGCCCGGCGCGCCGAGGCGCTGCGCCAGCGGCACGCGGCAGTCCCGGAAGCGCAGGCGCGCCAGCGGGTGCGGCGCGATGACGTCGATGCGTTCGGCGATCTCCAGCCCCGGCGTGCCGGCCTCGACCACGAAGGCGGAAATGCCGCGCGATCCCGGTGCCTCCCCGGTGCGACAGAACACCACGTAGAAGTCCGCGATGCCGCCGTTGGAGATCCAGGTCTTCTCGCCGTCGATCACCGCGTGCTCGCCCTCGATGCGGGCGGCGCACTGCATGGCGCCGACGTCGGAGCCGGCCTCGGGCTCGGAGAGGGCGAAGGCCGCGATCGCCTCGCCGCGCGCCACCCGCGGCAGGTAGCGCTCCTTCTGTTCGGCCGTGCCCTGCAGGCTGATTGCGCCGGAGCCCAGTCCCTGCATGGCGAAGGCGAAGTCCGCCAGGCCGTTGTGATACGCCAGGATTTGCCGGGCGAGGCAGATCGCGCGGGTGTCGATGGTGTCGGCGTGGCCCCAGGGCGTGCCGCCGACGGCGTGCCGCAACCAGCCGGCGTCGCCCAGGTGGCGTACGAGGCGACGGCAATCCGCATCGACGTCCAGGCCGTGCACGCCGGCCACGTGGGTCGCGGCCCAGGTCTCGAGTTCGGCGGCCAGGGCGCGATGGCTGTCCTCGAGGAAGGGCCAATCGAGATAGGCGTTGTCCACCATTTCAGTTCCCCCTCACCCCGGCCCTCTCCCGCAAGCGGGCGAGGGAGAAGACAGACTTCGTCATTTCAATTCCCCTCGAAGCGCGGCTTCTGCTTCGCCACGAAGGCCTCGTAGGCGCGGCGGAAGTCCTGGGTCAGCATGCACAGGGCCTGGGCCTGCGCCTCCGCCTCGATCGCCTGCTCCAAAGTCATGGCCCATTCCTGGTGCAGCATGGTCTTGGTGATGCCATTGGCGAAGGTGGGGCCCTGCACCAGATCGCGCGCCATCGCCTGCGCCTGCTCCAGCAGGTGCTCGGGCAGGCACAGCTTGTTGAAGAAGCCCCAGCGCTCGCCCTCCTCGCCCGTCATGGCACGGCCGGTGTAGAGCAGCTCGCTCGCCCGCCCCTGGCCGATGATCCGCGGCAGCATGGCGCAGGCGCCCATGTCGCAACCGGCGAGCCCGACCCGGTTGAACAGGAAGGCGGTCTTGCTGCGCGCGGTACCCAGGCGCAGGTCGGAGGCCATGGCGACGATCGCGCCGGCGCCGGCGCAGACCCCGTCGACGGCAGCCACGATCGGCTGCGGGCAGGCGCGCATGGTCTTCACCAGGTCACCCGTCATGCGCGTGAACATCAGCAGCTCCGGTGCCTGCAGCCGCACCAGCGGGCCGATGATCTCGTGCACGTCGCCGCCGGAGCAGAAGTTGTCGCCCGCGCCCGCGATCACCACCGCGTGCACGTCTGTCGCGTACTTCAGCTGCCCGAACAGGTCGCGCAGCTCCGCGTACGAGTCGAAGGTGAGCGGGTTCTTGCGCTCGGGGCGGTTCAGCGTGACAGTGGCCACCCCCTCCTGCACCTGCCAGAGGAAATGCTGCGCGCGGTAACCGGCGAGCGCCTTGCGGTTGCCCGCCGCCAGCGCGGGATCGACGCGCTCAGTTGAATCGTTCATTCGGGGTCTCCTGGGCCTGGGCCTTTTCGCGTTCGAGGTTGCGTTCGAGCTGGGTCTTGCCGGACAGGTACTGCTTCGGCCATTCGAGTTCGCGGTAGCCGATCCTGGCCGCCTCCAGCAGCGCCCACGCCGGGTTGGCGAGATGCGGCCGCGCGATCGCGCACAGGTCCGCGCGGCCGGCCGCGATGATGCTGTTGACGTGGTCGGCTTCCGAAATCGCGCCGACGGCCATCGTCGCGATGCCGGCTTCGTTGCGGATGCGGTCGGCGAACGGCGTCTGGTACATGCGGCCGTACACCGGCTGCTGCTTGCGGCTCACCTGGCCCGAGGAGCAGTCGATGAGGTCGGCGCCGGCGGCCTTGAAGGCGCGCGCGATCTGCACCGCGTCGTCGGGCGTGATGCCGCCCTCCACCCAGTCGTGCGCCGAAATGCGCACCGACATCGGCTTGTCCTGCGGCCACACCGCGCGCATGGCGCGGAACACTTCCAGCGGATAGCGCAGCCGGTTCTCGAGCGGACCGCCGTAGTCGTCGGTACGCTGGTTGGTCAGCGGCGAGATGAAGCTGGAAAGCAGGTAGCCGTGGGCGCAGTGCAGCTCCAGCCAGTCGAAGCCGGCTTCGGCGGCGAAGCGGGCGCTGCGCACGAAGTCTTCGCGCACGCGGTCCATGTCGGCACGGGCCATGGGGCGCGACCAGTCGCTCACGCCGTCGATGTACTGCTGCGGCGAGGCGGACAGCAGCGGCCAGTTGCCTTCGGGCAGCGGCAGGTCCTCGCCTTCCCAGGGCACGCGGGTGGACCCCTTGGGCCCGGCGTGTCCGAGCTGCATGGCGATCTTCGCGTCGGTGTGGGCGTGCACGAAATCGACGATGCGCTTCCAGCCCTCGCGCTGCTGCGCGTTCCACAGCCCCGGGCAGCCGGGCGTGATGCGGGCATCGGGGCTGGTGCAGGTCATCTCCGCCACCACCATGCCGGCGCCGCCCATGGCGCGGGCGCCGAGGTGCACCAGGTGGTAGTCGGC
>NZ_DASSVG010000365.1:0-2073 GCF_035706265.1 Ramlibacter sp.
TCGGAAGTGATGTTCTTCGGCGCCTTCTTCACCGCCCTGTGGTGGATGCGCGCCCACTCGGTGCCGGCCCTGGGCGGCGTCGACAACGCGCTGCTGTGGCCCGACTTCCGCGCCGTGTGGCCGAGCGTCGCGCCCGGCGCCACCGCCTCGCCGGCCGGCACCATCGAGCCCTTCGAGACGATGACGCCGTTCTGGCTGCCGACGATCAACACGGCGCTGCTGCTGACCTCCGGCGTGACGCTCACCATCGCCCACCACGCTCTGCGCGAAGGCAAGCGCGGCACCACGGTGCTGTGGATGTGGCTGACGGTGCTGCTGGGCCTCACCTTCATCTTCGTGCAGGGCTACGAATACTTCCACGCCTACACCGAGCTGAACCTCAAGCTCAGCTCCGGCGCCTACGGCTCCACCTTCTTCATGCTGACCGGCTTCCACGGCTTCCACGTGATCGTCGGCATGCTGATGCTGCTGTTCATCACCATCCGCCTGATGAAGGGCCACTTCACCGCCGACCGCCATTTCGGCTTCGAGGGCGCGGCCTGGTACTGGCACTTCGTGGACGTGGTGTGGCTGTTCCTGTACACGCTGGTGTACTGGCTCTGACCGCCGCTTGCCTCAACGCAAAGGGCCGCGCGAGCGGCCCTTTTGTTCTTGATCCATCGATGGGAACTACCGGAGCGGAACCCCGCTCGGGTGGATGTACCCCAGCTTCCACGCCACCAGGATGCACACGAACAGCAGGATCGAAAAGCCGACCCGGAAGGCCAGGGCGCGGGCCATGTTGTTGGTCTTCGGCCGGCCGTCCTGGCCGTCGCGCATCATGAAGTACAGCGCGGAGCCGAGGCTGGCCACGATGGCCACGAAGGCCAGGAGAATGAACCACTTCATGCGCACGATGATAGGCGCGCGGCCGGCCGCATGCTGAAGCGCGCGTTCATCGCCGTGGTCGCCCTGCTCGCGCTCGCCATCACGCTGAGCCTGGGTGCCTGGCAGTGGGGCCGCGGCCAGCAGCGCAGCGCGATCCAGGAGGCGATCGCCGCACGCGAGCACATGGGGCCGCTCGCGGCCAGCCAGCTGCCGCCCGTGCTGGAGCGCGACGATCCGCTGCTGCACCGGCCCGTGCTGCTGCGCGGCGAATGGCTGCCGCAGCGCACCGTGTTCCTCGACAACCGCCAGATGAACGGCGCGCCTGGCTTCTATGTCGTGACGCCGCTGCGGCTGGAGGGCCGCCAGGACGTGATCCTGGTCCAGCGCGGCTGGGCGCCGCGCAATTTCGAGCGCCGCGAGGCGCTGCCGCCGGTGGCCACGCCCGCCGGCGTGGTGGAGGTCCACGGCCGCTTGGCCCCGCCTCCCGCCAAGCTATATGCCTTCGACAAGGAAGAGACGGGGCCGATCCGGCAAAATCTCGACCTGGCCTGGTTCCGCGCCGAAACCGGCCTGCCGCTGCTGCCCTACTCGGTGCAGCAGACCGGGGCCGCTTCCGAGGGCCTGGTGCGCCAGTGGCCGCAGGTCGGCAGCGGCGCGGAAAAGAACTTCGGCTACGCCTTCCAGTGGTGGGCCCTCGCCGCGCTGATCGCCATCCTCTATGTCTGGTTCCAACTCGTCCTCCCCCGCCGCCAAGCCCGGCGTGCTTGACCAGCCGCTGGGCCTCACGGTGCACTCGCTGCCGCAGCCGCAGGAGGCTGCGCTGGCCGACGCCCAGCGCACCCGCTCCGGCCGCTGGAAGATGCTGCTGGTGGCGCTGGTGTGCGCCGCGCCGGTGATCGCCTCCTACTTCATGTACTACGTGGTGCGGCCGGAGGGCCGGCGCAGCTACGGCGAGCTGATCGAGCCGCAGCGGCCCATCCCCTCGATCTTCGGCACCGACCTCTCCGGCCGGCGCGTGAGCCTGCCCACCCTGCAGGGCCAGTGGCTGCTGGTGAGCGTGGCCGGCGGCGCCTGCGACGAGGGCTGCGAGCGCCACCTGTACCTGCAGCGCCAGCTGCGCGAGGCGCTGGCCGCGCGCGGGCGAGAGCCACTGCGCCAGCTGCGGGGCGTCCACGCGCAGCACGGTCGCCTGCTGCAGGGCCGGCT
>NZ_DASSVG010000366.1:0-5870 GCF_035706265.1 Ramlibacter sp.
GCGGGTGTGCATCTCGCGCTCGCGGCCTGCTGGCTGCTGGTGAGCTTCGCCTCGCCGGTCGGCCTGCCGTTCCCGCGCTTCTTCTTCACGGTGAACGTGGGCGTCACGCTGCTGCTGGTCCTGGGCGGCTGGTGGCTCGAAGCCTCGAGCCTGCGCCTGCCCGGCGCGGCGCAGCGGCTCGCGCGCCGGCTGGGTGCGCGCGAGGTGCGGCCTTCCGTCTCCGAGGAGGAACAGCGCCTGGCCAACATCGTCGACGAGATCTGCATCGCCGCCCGCATGCCGCGTCCCGAGGTGATGGTGATGCCGCGCCAC
This sequence comes from Ramlibacter sp., assembly GCF_035706265.1. Taxonomy (GTDB): domain Bacteria; phylum Pseudomonadota; class Gammaproteobacteria; order Burkholderiales; family Burkholderiaceae_C; genus Ramlibacter. The sequence goes on from NZ_DASSVG010000366.1 coordinate 313, forward strand.
CAGGCGATCAACGCGTTCGCCGCCGGCTGGGACGAGGACGATGCGGTGGTGGCCGTCACGCAAGGGGCGCTGGAGCAGCTGACGCGCGAGGAGCTGCAGGGCCTGGTCGCGCACGAGTGCAGCCACCTGCACGAAGGCGATACGCGCCTGAACATGCAGCTCGCGGGCATGGTGTCCGGGCTGGAGCTGGTGTGGGATTTCGGCGCCACGATCCGCGAGCGCGGCGGCGTGGCGCTGCTGTTCGGGACCGCGATCATGGCCATGGGCGCGGGCGGCTGGTACGCGGGCCGCCTGCTGCAGGCCGCGGTGGCGCGCCAGCGCGAGCTGCTGGCCGACGCGCGCGCGGTGCAGTGGACGCGCAGCCGCGACGGCCTGGGCGGCGTGCTGCGCAAGGCGCTCACGCAGCGCAAGGAGGCCGACGCGCTGCCGGCCGATCCGCCGCTGCCGGGCCTGGTGCAGCACCTGCTGCTGCTCGGGCCGGCGGCGGAGAAGGGCGGCCGGCTGGACGCGCACCCGCCGCTGGCGCTGCGCATCGAGCGCATCTACGGCCGGCCCATGCCGCCGCTGCCGCTGCCGCGGCGCCCGGCGCCGGCGTACCGCTGGGCCTGAGGCCCGCACCGCCCCCGCTCCTAGGCGTGCAGGCAGCCCTGGGCCTCGGCGGCCAGGCGGGCAGCCAGCTTCTTCATCGGCGCGTGTTCGCCGGCGGCAGCCGTCGCCACCAGCCGCTGCACCGAGGCGGCCGCATCGTGCACGGTGCCGGCGGCCAGCGTGCGCTCCAGCCGGGCCCACCACACCAGCGACCACATCCAGGAAGTGCCCGGCAGGCGCGCCGCGCGCTCCAGGCAGGCGAGGTAGTGGCGGTCGGCGAGGCCGGCGTCGCCGGTGCGGCTGGCCGCGAAGCAGCTCGCGAATTCGTACAGCAGCAGCGCGGGATCGGGCGAACCGCCCGTGAGGGTGCCGATGGCGCCCGCCCGCAGCATCTGCTCCTGCTCGTACAGCAGGCGCCCGAGCTCGGAGAAGTCGACCCGGTGGCGCGCCATGCGGCCGGTGGCGCAACGCAGCACCTCGGTGAAGACCGCGTTGGACAAGGGATGGAACGCCGCCGCCTGCGAGCCGGTCTCCTCGCGCGCGAGATGGCAGGCCGCATCGAGCACGCCGCGGGCGGTGCCGTAGTCGCCGGCCCAGCAGGCCGCCACGCCACGGTAGTTGAGGCCGGCGGCGCCCCGCGCAGGCACGCGGCCGGCGCCGGCCAGCGCCTGCTCTGCCGCCTGCGCCGACAGCACGTCGTCGCCGAGCGCGCCGTCCACGTAGCTCAGGGCGAGCATGGAGTCGGTAAAGCCCGTGGCGTCGTGGTGCTTCGCGAACAGCGCTTGCGCCCGGGTGGCGAAGGTGCGGGCCCAGGCGAAACGCGATTCCAGCGACAGCACGCTGGCCAGCAGCAGGCAGGCCTGCGCCTCGCCGTGCGAATCGCGCGCCGTCACGGCGGCGGCCAGCGTCTTCTTCGCGCGCTCGCCGGTGCCGAGCCAGTCGCCGGCGCTCCACGCGTCGCGCGCCGCATGCAGCTCGTGGCGAATCTCCGAGGCACCACAGGCCATCCTTGTTCTCCGTCCCCTGTTTGAATTTCTCTGCAGCAGGGCGATCATGAGCGAGCCGCATTGTCCGGAGCTGACAAATTGCTGCGGCAGGTCAAGCATGTGGCGAACAGGCCATGCGCGCGTGCAGCAGGCGGCGCGCGCCTCTCCCTCATTTGAAGGATTGCGTCGGGCACGCGGCCGTCAACACGCGCGCGCGAGCAGGCGATCGAGGCCGGGATAGCGCTGCGGCGTGAGCGTGACCTTGCGCGAGGCATCGCCCCATTTCTCGCCGGCCGCCACGCGCGCGAGGAAGGCCTCGGCATCCGTCACCCACGCCGTCCCCACCGCGCTCACGCCGGCGGCGAACAGCGCATCCGGCGGGCAGCCGGCCGAGGGCCCCACGATCGCGACGGCCTCCGCATGGCGCCAGTGCGAGGCCACCTGCTCGAAGGTGTCGTTCAGCAGCAGGGTGCTGGTCGACACGATCTTGTTGCAGCCTTGCAGCCGCTGCGGATCGAGCGTGACGGACAGCCCCGGCTCCTCGCGAACGAGTTCGGCCTTGAGTTCCAGCACCACGACGGGGATGCCCAGCGCGCGTGCGTGCCGGATCAGCGGCGAGAAATGGCCCACCATGCCGAGGCGGTCGCCGGCCGCGAGGCCCAGCGAGCCGAAGGAATCCACCGAGTCGTCGGGCGCGAAGCCCGCGCGCTCGCAGAGCCGCCGCGTCAACGCGTTGAGGGTGGCCAGGCCCAGTGCGCGGGCGGCGCCGTCGCCGTCCGCATAACCGGCCACCAGCTCCGCCGCCGCTGCGCCGGCCACGGGCCGCGTGCGTTCGTGCAGCGCGCGCAGCGTGCCATTGAGCAGCGTGAAGGACAGGCCGACGCTGCCGTCCTCGAGCTGCACGGCGCAGAACTCGCCTTCCTTGCCGGCCGGGGCCGGCAGCGGCGGCAGCACCAGCCGCGTGACCCGCGCCGGGCCGAGGGCGTCCTCGATGCGGCCGGCGGCATCGACGAGCCAGTGACGCACGGATGGGGCAGGGCGGCTGGCCGCGGGCTGAAGGGGCATGGCGAAAGGTTCCTCCTGCGGGGATCGTAGCCGCGCGGCGCGCCGCAGGCGCACAATGACCTTGCCCCAGGCTACCGGAGCCCAGCATGAACACGCTTCTGCGCGCCGCCCTGGCGCTCCTGGTCGCGGCGCCGGGCGCGCACGCCGAATCCCTGCGCTGCAACGGCGCCATCGCGGCCGAAGGCGACTCGAAGGTCTCGGTCCTCTACAAGTGCGGCCAGCCGCTGCTGGTGGACACCTCCTGCGCGCCGGTCTTCCTGCCCGGCTCGATCTATCCCGTGCCGCCCTCGATCGCGGGCGCCTACGTGCCGTGCCAGCCGGTGGAGGAATGGCTGTACGAGCGCGGGCCCGGCAACCTCGTGGCCATCGTCGTCTTCCGCGACGGCAAGGTGCAGTCGATCCGCTACGGCCGCAGGCCGGATTAGCGCCCGCAGCCGCTCCCGTTGCCAGATTCCGCGCGCCGGCGCAAGCCGGAATGCCGCAATCCGTCGACGGTCTTTTTAAGATGGATCAAACATGCATCTTATAATTCCGCAGCGCCGCAACGGCGAGCGAGCCAACCGCAACCCATGCCAACTCCCGATCTCTGCACCGAAGAAGAGGTGCACCAACTCGTTCACGGCTTCTACGCCAAGGTCCGGCGCGATCCCGTGCTGGGGCCGATCTTCGACACCCACATCGATGACTGGGAGCCGCACCTCGCGAAGATGGTGGACTTCTGGTCCGGCGCGCTGCGCGGCACGGCGCGCTTCCGCGGCACGCCGATGCCCAAGCACGTGGCGCTGCCCGGGCTCACCGCCGAACTGTTCGAGCGCTGGCTGACGCTGTTCGGCCAGACCACCGCCACGCTCGGCAACCCGCCGATGCAGGAGCGCGCCGACGAACTCGCGCACCGCGTGGCCGACAGCCTCTGGTACGGGTACCGCATGTACCGCACCGCCTACGCGGAGGGCCAGGCCTGATGGACAGCGCGATCCTCAGCCTGCTCGGGGCCTTCCTGCTCTCCATCCTGGGCCTGTTCGTCTTCATCTGGTCGCTGCGCAAGGGCCTGCTGGTGGAGAACCCGGCCGCGGCTTCGGTGATCTTCGCCCGCGGCGAAGTGGGCCGCGTCGAGGACCCCACCCTCTCCAGCCACGGCGAACGCGCGCTGCAGCAGGCGGCGCACCCGGAACCCGGCACCGCCGATCCCGAGGAGCTGAAGGCGCGCGTGCTGGCCGACCGCTCCACCGCCTTCCCGGTCTTCATGTTCGCGGCCTTCGCCTGCTTCTGGCTGCTGCTCGGGTCGATCGCGGGCCTGACCTCGTCGATCAAGCTGCACGAACCGGATTGGCTCACGCAGTGGGCCTGGCTCACCTTCGGGCGCATCCGCACGGTGCACCTCACGGCGGTGCTGTATGGCTGGATCACGAATGCAGCGCTCGGGATGATCCTGTGGCTGCTGCCGCGGCTGCTGCGCACCCGCCTGCATGGCGCCGTGTGGACCATGCTGGGCGGCGCGCTGATCAACACCGGCATCGCCGCCGGCATCGGCGCCATCGCCGCCGGCTGGACCGACGGCATGGAGTACCTGGAGATCCCGTGGCAGATCGGCAGCTTCATCGTCGCCGGCTTCGTGCTGATCGTGCTGCCGGTGCTGTTCACGCTGGTGAACCGCAAGACCGAGCACCTCTACGTGAGCGCCTGGTACATGGTGGCCGGGGTGCTGTGGATCACGCTGCTGTTCCTGGTGGGCAAGCTGCCCGGCGTGCACACCGGGGTGCAGCAGGCCACGACCAACTGGTGGTACGGCCACAACGTGCTGGGCCTGTGGTTCACGCCGGTGAGCGTGGGCGCGATCTACTACTTCCTGCCCAAGATCATCGGCCGGCCGGTGCGCTCGTACAACCTGTCGATCCTCGGCTTCTGGACCCTGGCGTTCTTCTACGGCCAGGTCGGCGGCCACCACCTGGTGGGCGGCCCGGTGCCCGGCTGGCTGGTCACGCTGTCGATCGTGCAGAGCCTGATGATGGTGATCCCGGTCATCGCCTTCACCATCAACATGGGCGGCACGCTGCAGGGCCGCATGCACCTGGCGCGCTTCTCGCCCACGCTGCGCTTCATGATGTTCGGCGGCCTGATGTACCTGGCCTCCTCGCTGCAGGGTTCGATCGAGGCGCTGCGCAGCGTCAACGCGGTCACGCACTTCACCCATTACACGGTCGGCCACGCCCACCTGGGCGCCTACGGCTTCGTCAGCATGGTGCTGTTCGGCGCCATCTACTTCATGATGCCGCGCGTGCTGAACTGGGAGTGGCCCTTCCCGCGCCTGATCACGCTGCACTTCTGGCTGGGCGCCGTCGGCATCCTGATCTACTTCGTCGCGCTGACCGTCGGCGGCTGGCTGCAGGGCCTGGCCATGCTCGATCCGGCCCGCGCCTTCATGGAATCGGTGACGCTCACGCTGCCCTACCTGAAGTGGCGCTCGGTCGGCGGCGTGCTGCTGGTGCTCGGGCACCTGATCTTCGTCGGCCACTTCCTGGCCATGGCGCTGCGCTTCGGCCCGATGCGCACCGGCGCCGCCCTGTTCGCTCCGCGTCCCGACCTGCTGCCCGCTCCCGCTTATGGAAAATGAATTCAAGCTGGCGGCCGGGGCCATGGTGGCCGTCGGCGTCGCCACCGCCGCCCTCGTGGTGCTGCCCTACGTGCAGGTGCGCGACATCGCGCCGCCGCCCAAGCTGCAGCCGTACACCGACGCGCAGCTGCGCGGGCGCGAGGTCTACATCGCCAACGGCTGCGTCTACTGCCACAGCCAGCAGCCGCGCGACCGCAGCCTTGGCCCCGACCTGCAGCGCGGCTGGGGCCGCGCCTCGGTGCCGGGCGACTACGTGTACGACCAGCCGCACCTGCTGGGAAGCATGCGCACCGGGCCCGACCTGTTCA
>NZ_DASSVG010000367.1:0-8009 GCF_035706265.1 Ramlibacter sp.
ATGCCGGTGGCCCACAGGACGATCAGCGCGTCGGTCACGACGGACTGCAGTTCCTGCATGTCCTGCAGGTGCGCGTGCTCGGAGGCGCGGCCTTCGGCGAGCATGCCCTTGAGGAGCGCGTAGTCGCTTTTCAGCACGAGGCCGAGTGCGACGCAGCAGGCGATCAGGTGGACGAAGACGAGACCCATTCGGATCAAATCGAGGGCGAGTTCCTGCGACAGGTGCATGTGTGCTTGCTCCGGGAGTGGATGCCGCCCGCAGGGAGCGGCTTGACGAAAAAGTCCGCGAGCGACGGATGCGTCTGCAGACGCGGTTCACTGCGCGGGCGAATGCCTGTGTGGAACAGGCATGCAGCGAATGCTAAGGTCCGCACGGCGGCGAGGCCGTGTGGAATCGTTATCAATTGTGCTTAACCCGGAGGGCCACAGGCGGCTACTCATATTTCAGAAACGTCCGCCGCGCTCGCTACACTTTGGCACTCACGACCCGGTTCCCACGCGGGGACCCCAGCTTTGTTTACGAATGATCCGGGCGAGGGAGCCGGCGCGCCGTCATGTCCGTTGTGAACCAGACCGTCTCGCGCAGCATGGGCGAGGCCGTGGGCGCCGCCGCGCGCCTGATCGAGAAGTGCGTCGACCACGCGGTGGCGGCGTTGCAGCAAATGGAGTCGGGCACGTCGGGCGAGCAGCGGCAGCAGGTCGCGGACGCCTGGCGCGCGTTGATCGCCCAGCGCCGGGCCTGGACGCAGCGCTTTCCCCGGGTGCTGGGCGCGGCCTTCGAGGCCGAGGCGAGCGGCCGGCCGCGGCCGGCGGCCGCCCCGCGCGGTGACGAGCTCTCGCTCGCGCTGGTGGACGACGGCGAGATCTCGCGCAGCATCGAGACGGCGCGCCTCGCGCAGCTGCTCACGGCCACGCTGGAGCGGCCGCTGTCCGAACTCGATGCCCTCATGAGCAGCGCGCTGGGCCTGCGCGTGGTGCAGCCCGAACGCAATCCGCTGCGGCCGGTCGTCTACGCGCGGGCGCTGCGCGAGATGATGGCCGAAGGCCAGCCCGATCCCGCCTGGCCGCCCCTGTGGCTGCGGCACATGGCAACGCCGCTGGCGCAGGAACTGGAGCAGGTCTACAAGGCGCAGACGCACTTCCTCACCCTGCAGCGCGTGAGCGCGGCCAACTACCGGCTGCGCGCAGCCTCCGAAGGGCCGTCGTCGCGCGCCGGCTCGCTGGGCGGGCCGTCGCGGCCGGCGCCGTTGGGCGGCCTGTCGCGCCCCGCGCCCCTGGAGGGCCTGTCGCGCCCCGCGCCGCTCGGAGGCCTGTCACGCCCGGCGCCACTCGAAGGGCTGTCGCGTCCCGCGCCGCTCGGTGGTTCGTCGCGTTCCGCTCCGCTGGGCCCGTCCTCGCGCGGTGCACCCCTGGGCCACGCCGGCTCCGGCGCGGTGCCGCTCGATCCCTTCCGCGCCTCGGGCTTCTCCGGTTTCGCCGACCTGCCGGTGCGCAACGTCGAAGGCGCGCGCCTGCAGCAGTTCCTGCTGCGCGGCGAGCCGCAGGCCCACCGGCCGCTCGCCCCGAGCTACTACGCCGAAGTCGACGCCGAACTGCGCGCGCTGGAAGCGGATGCGGACGACGCCGAGGCCTACGACGAACAGGCGGTGCGCGAGCACCTGCACCTGCCGCCGGTGGACCGCCCCGCCCGCGCCGTGGACGTCGACAGCCCGCTGCCGGAACACTGGGGCCGCTTCGCCACGCCGCGCCAGCGCGCGCTGGTGCGCGGCCGGCTGAAGACGCAGGCGCGCGAGGTCGGCCAGGTCTACGGCCTGGAGGTCGTGCGGCGGCTGGTGAACCGCGTCGCCGGCGACCCGCGCCTGCTGGCGCCGCTGCGCGAAGCCATCGTGGGCCTCGAGCCCTCGCTGCTGCGCCTGGCGATGGTGGCGCCGCGCTTCTTCAGCGACGCGGACCATCCGGGCCGGCTGCTGGTGGAGAAGGTGGCGGAGCGCAGCTTCCGCTACAACGACGAATTCAGCGTCGAATTCCAGGGCTTCTTCGGCCCGGTGGCGCGCAGCTTCCAGCGCCTGAACGAGATCGAGCCGCTGGAGAACGCCGACCCCTTCCGCGCCGCCCTCACCGACCTGCAGGCCACCTGGGCGGCGCAGGATGCGCTCGACGACGAGCCGCAGCGCCGCGTGCTGGACGCGGTGCAGTTCGCCGACCGGCGCCAGCACGAGGCCGACCGGATCGCGAGCGAATTCCTCCAGCGCTCCGACCTGCAGGGTGTCGACACCGCCGTGCGGGAGTTCGTGCTCGGTCCGTGGTCGCTGGTGGTGGCGCATGCGCGCCTCGCGCAACCCGGGGGCGGGATCGACCCGGGCGGCTTCATCGGGGTGCTGAGCGATCTGCTGTGGAGCGTCAAGCGCGAGCTCACGCTGAAGGAGCCGGCACGCGCGTTCGAGCTGATCCCGCGCGTGCTGATGAAGCTGCGCGCCGGCCTGGCGATGCTGGGGCAGCACCCGGCCGAGAGCGAAGCCTTCTTCCTGCAGCTGGAACGGCTGCACCGGCCGGTGATGAAGCTGCGCGCCCGCCAGCGCCACCGCGACGTCGCCCCGCCCGAGCCGTTCACCGCCACGCAGCCGGCGGTTCCCGAGCGTGCGCCCGGCGAGCCGTGGATGGCGCAGCAGGAGCTGCATGCGGCCGGCTTCGAGGAAGCGCCCCCCAGCGGCCCGGCGCCGCTCGCGCCCCGGGCCGCGTCGGCCGAGGAAGGCGCGACGCTGTCCGACGAGGAGACCGAGGCGCTGCTCGCGCTGCTGGCGCCCGGCTCCTGGGTGGACCTGCATGTGCGCGGGCAGTGGCGCCGCGCCCATCTCAAGTGGGCGGCCGAGCGCCGCACGCTGTTCCTCTTCGTGAGCCACGGCGGGCAGCCGCACTCGATGACGCGCCGCACCCTGCACCGGCTGGTGAAGCAGCGGCTGGTGCGGCTGGTGGACAGCCAGGCCGTGGTGCCGCGCGCGCTGGCGCAGCTCGCCGAGCCGGCAGCCGCCTGAGGCGCGCGAACCCCGGTAGGATCCATACCGTGGATCCATCGACCGTCGCGCCCAACCTGTGTCCCCTGTGCGGGCAGCCCAATCGCTGCGCCATGGAGCTCGAACGCGAAACGGGCGTGCGGCAGCCGGCCTGCTGGTGCACCCAGGTCGACTTCGGCGCCGAGCTGCTCGCGCGCGTGCCGCCCGAGGCGCAACGCCGCGCCTGCATCTGCCCGGCCTGCGCGCGCGGCCGCCCCGGCGCGTGACGGACCCCGGATCGGCCGTCGCGCTGCGCGCGCGGCACGGCCCGCGCTACCGCTGGCTGCTGATGCTCTCGCTGATGGTCGGCGTGATGGCTTCCATCATGTCCTCCACCGTGGTGAACGTGGCGATTCCCGACCTGAGCCACCACTTCGCCCTTACGCAGGAGCGGGCGCAGTGGGTCAGCTCCGGCTTCATGGTGGCCATGACGGTCTCCATGCTCACCACGCCGTGGCTGCTGACGCGCTTCGGCTACCGCCGCACCTACGTGGGCACGATGCTGCTGCTGATGGCCGGCGGCATCGCGGGCGGCGCGGCCGCGTACTACCCGCTGGTGCTGGGCGCGCGCGTGGCCGAAGGCTTTGCCGCCGGCGTGGTGCAGCCCATCCCCGCGATCATCATGCTGCGCGCCTTCGAGCCCAGCGAACAGGGGCGCGCGAGCGGCCTGTTCGGCATGGGCGTGGTGCTCGCGCCGGCGCTCGGACCGAGCATCGGCGGCCTGCTGGTGGACCTGTTCGGCTGGCGCTCGATCTTCTTCATGGTGGTGCCGTTCTGCCTGCTCTCCATCTGGCTCGCCTACCGCTACGTGCCCACCTCGGCGCCGGGCGGCATGAGCGCGGCCTCCGGCGGCCCGCGCCTGGACTGGCGCGGGTTGACGCTGGGCACGGTCGGCACCCTGTGCCTGCTCAATGGCCTGCTGGAGATCCGCGGCGGCGATCCGCTGCTGGCCGGCGGGCTGCTGTTTGGCGCGTTGCTCGCGCTGGCGGTGCTGATCGCCTGGCTGCACCGCGCGCGCCGCACCGGCCGCGAGGCGCTGATCAACCTCGACCTGTTCGGCTACCGCACCTACACCATGGGCACGCTGGTGGCCTTCATCTACGGCACCGCCCTGTTCGGCTCGACCTACCTGCTGCCGGTGTACATGCAGATGGCCCTCGAATTGCCCGCCTCGCACGTCGGCACGATCCTGCTGCCCTCCGGCATCGTGCTGGCCATCACCATCGGGCTGGCCGGCCGGCTCACCACGCGGCTGCCCACGCGCGTGCTGGTGGGCGGCGGGCTGGTGCTGCTGGCGCTCTCCTTCGCCCTGATGCCCACGATCGGCTTGCGCACCGGCCTGTGGGTGCTGGTCGCCTGGGCCACCCTGGGCCGCATCGGCCTGGGCTTCATCCTGCCCTCGCTCAACCTCGGGGCCATGCGGCCGCTGGCCAAGAACCTGATCCCGCAGGGCGCGAGCGCCATCAACTTCCTGCGCATGCTGGGCGGCGCGGCGGGTGTGAGCCTCTGCGCCCTGGTGCTGGAGTGGCGGCTGGCCGCGCACGGCGATGTGCTCACCCGTGCCGGCACCAGCCCGGCGCGGCTGGCCGCCTTCAACGAATCCTTCCTGCTGCTGGCGGCGATCTGCGGGCTGGCCGTGGTGGCGGCCTGGCAGCTGCGCGACCCGCCCGGCCACGTGCCGCTGGACCAATAATCGCCGCATGTGCCAGCTGCTGGGGATGAACTGCAACACGCCCACGGACGTGACCTTCAGCTTCGCCGGCTTCCGCCAGCGCGGCGGCCGCACCGACGAGCACGTAGACGGCTGGGGCATCGCCTTCTTCGAAGGGCTCGGCCTGCGCCATTTCGTCGACCACCAGCCGGCGGCCGACTCGCCGGTGGCGGAGCTGATCCGCCGCTATCCGATCAAGAGCCGCAACGTCATCGCGCACATCCGCAAGGCCACCCAGGGCCAGGTCGCGCTGGAGAACTGCCATCCCTTCGTGCGCGAGCTGTGGGGCCGCTACTGGGTGTTCGCCCACAACGGCGACCTGCAGGGCTTCCATCCGCGCCTGCACGCCAGCTTTCGCCCGGTGGGCAGCACCGACAGCGAGCGCGCCTTCTGCTGGCTGCTGCAGGAATTGGCCAAGTCGCACGCCGGCGTGCCGAGCGTGGCGGAACTGACGCTGACGCTGCGCGAGCTGACGCCGGCGATCGCGCGTCACGGCCGCTTCAACTACCTGCTGTCCAACGGCGACGCGCTGTGGGCCCACTGCTCCACGAACCTCTGGTACGTGGAACGCAAGCATCCGTTCGCGCACGCGCACCTGGCCGACGAGGACCTGAGCATCGACTTCGCCCAGCACACGACGCCGGACGACAAGGTGGCCGTGGTCGTCACCGCGCCGCTGACGGACAACGAGGCCTGGACGCAGTTCGCGCCGGGCGAGTTGAAGGTGTTCGTGGACGGGCAGGTGCGATGAACACCTGAATACCGGACGCAAAGGACGCGAAAGAACGCAAAAGACGCAAAAGGAAAACCAGGAAGTTTCTTTTGCGTCCTTTGCGGAACCTTTGCGTCCTTTGCGTCCGGATGTTGGATGTTCAGACCACCGTCCGATCGCGCTCCACCGCTTCCTCGAGCGCATCGACGAACATCGCCGGGACGTCGAAGCCGGCCTGTTGCGTGATTTCCTGGAAGCAGGTGGGGCTGGTGACGTTGATCTCGGTGAGGCAGTCGCCGATCACGTCCAGGCCGATCAGCAGCAGGCCGCGCTCGTGCAGCAGCGGGCCGATGGTCTCGGCGATCTCGCGGTCGCGCTCGGAGATCGGCTGCGCCACGCCCTTGCCGCCCGCCGCCAGGTTGCCGCGGATCTCGCTGCCCTGCGGGATGCGCGCCAGGCACCAGGGCACCACCTGGCCGCCGATCACCAGCACCCGCTTGTCGCCCTGCGAGATCTCGGGCACGAAGCGCTGCACCATGATCGTGGTCGCGCCGTGCTGGTTGAGCGTCTCGATGATGGAGCCGAGGTTCAGCCCCTCGGGCCCCACGCGGAAGATGCCCATGCCGCCCATGCCGTCCAGGGGCTTGAGGATGATCTCGCCGTGCTCCTCGTGGAAGCGCCGCACCTCGTCGGCCGAACGCGTGACGAGCGTCGGGCTCACGAACTGCGGGAACTCCATGATGGCCAGCTTCTCCGGGTGGTCGCGCAGGGAGGACGGCCGGTTGAACACCCGGGCGCCTTCGCGCTCGGCCTGCTGCAGCAGGTGGGTGGCGTAGAAGTACTCGCTGTCGAAGGGCGGGTCCTTGCGCATCAGGACGGCGTCGAAGTCCTTCAGCGGTCGCAGGCCGCTGCGCCGCACCTCGAACCACTCCTCCTCGCCGCCGGTGAGCGTGATCTCGCGCACCTCGGCGTGCACCAGCTCGCCCGAGCGCCACGTGAGGTGGCGCGGCTCGCAGGCGGCGATGCGGTGGCCGCGCCGCTGCGCCTCGCGCATCATCGAGAAGGTGGTGTCCTTGTAGGTCTTGAAGACCTCCAGCGGGTCGGCGACGAAGAGGATGTTCATGGGCGGAATACTGCGCTGAGCCGGCAGCATAGCCCGATTGCTCATTCCTTCGCTCGCGTGGGCGCAGCCGGGCCGCCGAAGATGTTGACGGGCAGCGGCAGGATCACCGTGGAGCCGCGGTCGCCCGCCACCTGCGTCATGGTCTGCAGGTAGCGCAGCTGCATCGCCTCGGGCTGCTGGGCCAGCATGCGGGCGGCCTCCAGCAGCGTGGCCGAGGCCTGGCGCTCGCCCTCGGCGTGGATCACCTTGGCGCGGCGCTCCCGCTCGGCCTCGGCCTGGCGGGCGATGGCGCGGATCATGGAGGCTTCCAGGTCGATGCGCTTGATCTCCACGTTGGCCACCTTGATGCCCCACGGATCGGTCTGGGCGTCGAGGATCTGCTGCACGTCGAGGTTGAGCCGGTCGCGTTCGGCCAGCATCTCGTCGAGTTCGTGCTTGCCCAGCACCACGCGCAGGGTGGTCTGCGCGAGCTGGCTGGTGGCCTGGAAGAAGTCCTGCACCTGGATGATCGCTTTCTGCGGATCGACCACGCGGAAGAACACCACGGCGTTCACCTTCACCGAGACGTTGTCACGCGAGATCACGTCCTGCGGCTCCACGTCGAGCGTCACCACGCGCAGGTCCACCTTCACCATCTGCTGGATGCCGGGAATCACCAGCACCAGGCCGGGGCCCTTGACCTTCCAGAAGCGCCCGAGCTGGAACACCACGCCGCGCTGGTACTCGCGCAGCACGCGCAGGGAAGAGCCCACCAGGATCAGCAGCAGCGGCAGCACCACCCAGCCGAACCCGAGTCGCAGATCAAGCATCGCTTGCCTCCTTGTCGTTCGCCCCGGCGCGTTGCACCTCCAGCCGCAGGCCCTCGACGCGGGCCACGCGCACCCGCTCGCCGGGCGCCAGGTCGCCGGGGCCGCGCACCTGCCAGCGCTCGCCGTGCACCTGCGCCCAGGTGCCCGCCGGCCCCGCGGCCAGCACCACGCCTTCGGCTCCCACCAGTTCCTCCACGCCGCTGACCACCGGGCGGCGGCGCGCGCGCAAGGCCATGCTGCCGCCGCCCAGGATCACCAGCGCGGAGACGAGCGCCAGCCCGAGGATCACGGGCAGCGGCACGCCGTAGCCCGGCACGTCACGGTCGAACAGCAGCAGCCCGCCCGCGACCAGGGCCACGAGCCCGCCCACGCCCAGCACGCCGAAGCTGGGCGCCACCACTTCCGCCGCCAGCAGCCCCATTCCCAGCAGCACGAGCGCGACGCCCGCATAGTTGACCGGCAGCAGCTGCAGCGCGAACAGCGCCAGCAGCAGGCAGCTGGCGCCGGCGACGCCGGCCACGCCGAGGCCGGGGCTGGAGAACTCCAGCAAGAGGCCGTACATGCCCAGCATCAGCAGCAGCAGGGCGAAGCTCGGGTTGGCGATC
>NZ_DASSVG010000368.1:0-2982 GCF_035706265.1 Ramlibacter sp.
TCCAGCAGCGCCGCGCCTTCGCGCAGCGCCGCCAGCGGCGTCTTCAGTTCGTGCGACACGTGCCGCAGGAAGCGGGCCTTGTCGGCATCGAGCTCGGTGAGCCGCAGCCGCAGCCAGTCCAGTTGCTGGCTGACGCGCCGCACGTCCGACGGGCCGGGGATGTCGACTGGTTGGTCGAGCCGGTTTTCTCCCAGCTGCACGATGGCCTGCTGCAGCCGTTTGAAGGGCCGCGCGAGCCACAGGCCCAGCGCCACGGCGAGCAGGACGGCCAGCGCGATCGCGCCCCACACCTGCCACACCAGCTGCGTGCGCTCGGCATCGAGCTGCTGGCGCAGCGCGCGGTCGCGCTCTTCCACCAGCGCCTGGCCGCGCGCGAGCAGGCGGGCATTGATCGCGTCGAGGTCGCGGAACTCCGCGGCGACCTGCCGTTCGCGCTCGAGCGCGGTTTCCGCCGGCCCCTGCAGCAGCGCGACGATGCCGTCCACCTGGCGCCGCCAGCGCGCGAAGTCCTGTTCCCGCAGGCCGCCGTAGGCCATCTGCTGCAGCGCGCCGCGCGCGGCCCGCAGCTCCTCGTCGAAGCGGCGCCGCAGCAGGGCGTCGCTGAGCACCAGCGACTGGCGCGCCGTGCGCTCCATGCCGGCTGTGCGGGCGGCGAGCGCCTGGCCGGCGGCGTTGAGGGCCAGCGCGCGGTCCGCCGCCTCGCCGCTTTGCGCCACCAGCCGTTCGAGCACGAGCACCGCGCGCAGGGCGGTGCCGCCCAGCAGCAGCGCGATCAGCAGGAAGGCCGCGAGCAGCAGTTGCCGGAACGACCCCATCGCCCGGTCAGGCGGCCTGCACGGACTCCGCCCGCACGACCTCGCCGCGCAGCGAGTGCGGCAGCGCCTGGGTGATGGTCACGTCCACCATCCGGCCCACCAGGCGCCGCGCCCCCGCGAAGTTGACGATGCGGTTGCACTCCGTGCGGCCCATGAGCTCGTTCGGGTCCTTGCGCGAAGGGCCTTCGACCAGGATGCGCTGCACGGTGCCGACGCGGCTTTCGCCGATGCGGCGCACGTTCTCCTCCAGCACCGCCTGCAGATGCTGCAGCCGCCGCAGCTTCACCTCGTGCGGCGTCTCGTCGTGCAGCTGCGCCGCCGGCGTGCCGGGGCGCGGGCTGAAGATGAAGGAGAAGCTCGCGTCGTAGCCGACGTCCTCCACCAGCTTCATCAGCTTGCCGAAATCCTCCTCCGTCTCGCCGGGGAAGCCGACGATGAAATCGGAGGAGAGCGAGATCTGCGGCCGCACCGCGCGCAGCTTGCGGATCGTGCTCTTGTACTCCATGGCGGTGTAGCCGCGCTTCATCGCCATCAGGATGCGGTCGCTGCCATGCTGCACCGGCAGGTGCAGGTGGCTCACGAGCTGCGGCACCTTGCCGTAGACATCGACCAGGCGCTGGGTGAACTCGTTCGGATGGCTCGTCGTGTAGCGGATGCGCTCGATGCCCGGGATCTCCGCCACGTACTCGATCAGCAGGGCGAAGTCGGCGATCTCGCTCGTCCCGCCCATGCGGCCGCGGTAGGCGTTGACGTTCTGCCCCAGCAGCGTCACTTCCTTCACGCCCTGGTCGGCCAGCCCGGCCACCTCGGTCAGCACGTCCTCGAAGGGGCGCGAGACTTCCTCGCCGCGCGTGTACGGCACCACGCAGTAGCTGCAGTACTTGGAGCAGCCTTCCATGATCGAGACGAAGGCCGAGGCGCCCTCCACCCGCGCGGGCGGCAGGTTGTCGAACTTCTCGATCTCCGGGAAGCTGATGTCCACCTGCGGGCGCTGCTGGCGCGCCCGCGCTTCCAGCAGCTGCGGCAGGCGGTGCAGGGTCTGCGGGCCGAACACCACGTCGACGTACGGCGCGCGCTCGATGATGGCTGCGCCTTCCTGCGAGGCGACGCAGCCGCCCACGCCGATCAGCACACCCTTCTTCTTCAGGTGCTTGACGCGGCCGAGGTCGGAAAACACCTTCTCCTGCGCCTTCTCGCGCACCGAGCAGGTGTTGAACAGGATCAGGTCGGCCTGCTCCGGGTCCTGCGTGGGCTCGTAGCCCTCCGCCGCGTTCATGACGTCCGCCATCTTGTCCGAGTCGTACTCGTTCATCTGGCAGCCGAAGGTCTTGATGTACACCTTCTTCATGGCGGCCTCAGCGCAGCAGGGCGAGGGAGCGCAGCGACCAGATCGCGTCCAGCAGCTCGGCGAAGCGCTTGTGGCCCTCGGCGTCGCCGCCGTACTTGCCGCCGACCTTGGCGTACTCCTCCTCGTTCAGCAGCCAGACCTCGTGCACGAGGCCGGCCGAATCGCGCCGGTACACCGTGTAGAGGGTCTTGCCGGCGAGCGCGCCCGAGAGCACCAGCATGTTGTTGCGGTCGCGCACGCGCGCGCCGGGCGAAAGGCGGTCGGGCTTGCCGTCGACGGCGATCAGGGGCGGCGTCGCGCTGACGGCGATGACGCCGGGCTTGACGTCCTTCGGCGCTTCGCGCACGACGGTCTGCGCGTACGCCACGGAGGCGGCGAACGAAAGGCCCACGAGGGCGGTTCGGGTCCAGCGGGTCATGGTGTAGATCCAGGGGCTGTAGGGGAAGCCGGGCCACTGTGCGGGGCAGGGCCCGGGCTGTCAACGCGCGCTGTTGCGCGGATGCGAGTGCGCGCGGCAGGGGCGGAATTATCCCACGCGGCGGGATCCCGGCGGCCGCATCGGCCGGGCCGGGGTTGTAGCGCAGCCCCTTGGTCCGTCCCTGCTGCGCCGGCGACCCGGAACCTTGATCCACGTCAAAAACCCACAACCGGCTGCCGGGGCAATATATGTATTCCGGTACTTCAATACCGATTTAGATGGAGCGAGGCATGGAGACACAAGCGCTGGACCCCGAAGCCGGGCTGGACGAGATCCTGGAGTACTGCAACAACCTGCGGCAGTCGCCGCCCCCGGCGGACGACGCGCTGCCGGCGGGCTTC
>NZ_DASSVG010000369.1:0-2500 GCF_035706265.1 Ramlibacter sp.
CCCCACCGCTCCTTCTCCAACCACAAGGGCGGATTGGTCCGCTTCGGCCCGGACGGTTTTCTCTACCTCGCGACGGGAGATGGCGGCGGTGGCGGCGACCCGCTGGGCAACGGGCAGAACCTCGATTCGCTGCTGGGCAAGCTGCTGCGCATCGACGTGCGCAACGCCAGCGCGGCGGCACCGTACGCCGTTCCTGCCACCAACCCGTTCGTGGGGCAGCCGAACAGGCGCGGCAAAATCTGGGCCTACGGCCTGCGCAATCCGTGGCGCTATGCGTTCGATCCGCCCACGGGCCTTCTCTACATCGGCGACGTCGGGCAGGGCCGCTTCGAGGAAGTGGACGTGAGCGCGGCCGGTGCGGCGGGGCTCAACTACGGCTGGAACCTCATGGAAGCCACCTCCTGCTTCGGCACGGCTTCCTGCGATCGGGCCGGCCTCACCCTGCCGGTGCTGGAATACGGCCACGACGGCAATGGCGGCTGCTCGATCATCGGCGGCTTCGTCTACCGCGGCAGCGCGATCCCGGAGCTGCAGGGGCGGTACTTCTATTCCGACCTCTGCAGCGGCTGGCTGCGCAGCTTCGTGTTCAGCGGCGGCGCGGCGACCGACCCGCAGCAGTTCATCGCGAACATGGGGTCGGTCATCTCCTTCGGCGAGGACGGGCAGAAGGAGTTGTACGTGCTCACGGCGGCGGGGCAGGTGCTGCGCATCGAGCGCGCGGCGCCATGATGCGGCCTACTTGTCGAACAGCTTGAGCAGGTGCTGCCAGCCGCGCAGCATCAGGCCCGACTGTTCCACGTCGGCCTGCGCGACGAGGGGCGCTTCGCCCACCGGCTTGCCGTTCGAGGTGGCGACCACCTTGCCGACCACGGCGCCCTTCTTCACCGGCGCTTCCAGGTCCGGCTTCAACTGCACCGCGGTCTGCACCTTCTGGCCGCGCGGCACGGTGATCGTCCACGGCGATCCCAGCACGGCCGGCACGGTGTCGGCCTTGCCGAAGGCGACCTTGGCCGTCCCGACCGGCGTGCCCGGCTGCAGCGGGGTGGCCTTCTCGAAATTGCCGAAGCCCCACGCCAGCAGCTTGCGCGTCTGGTCGGCGCGGGCCTGGGCGCTGGTGGTGTTGAGGATCACCGAGATCAGGCGCATGCCGTTGCGCTTGGACGAAGTCACCAGGCAGTAGCCCGCATCCTGCGTGTGGCCGGTCTTCAGGCCGTCGACGGTGGGGTCGGTGTAGAGCAGCGCGTTGCGGTTGCCCTGCTTGATGCCGTTGTACGTGAACTCGCGTTCCGCGTAGATCGGATAGAACTCGGAGCTGTCGCGGATGATCGCGCGCGCCAGGATGGCCAGGTCGCGCGCGGAGGCCTTGTGCGCCGGATCGGGCAGGCCGGTGGCGTTGACGAAATGCGTGTTCGTCATCCCGAGGCGCTTCGCCTCGTCGTTCATCAGCTTGGCGAAGCCTTCTTCGGAGCCGCCCATGTACTCGGCGATCGCCTTGCTGGCATCGTTGCCCGACTGGATGACGATGCCGCGCAGGATGTCGATCACCGTGGCCTGGCTGTTGAGCGGCAGGTACATGCACGATTCGCTGCTCGATCCCCGGCACCAGGCGTGCTCGCTCACGGGGACCAGGTCGGTCTTCTTCAGCCTCCCCGTGCGCAGCGCCTGCTCGACCAGGTAGCTGGTCATCATCTTGGTCAGCGACGCGGGCGGCAAGGGTTCGTCGGCATTGGCCGAGGCGAGCACCTCGCCGGAGTCGAAATCCATCAGCAGCCAGGCCTTGGCGGGCAGCACCGGGGCACCACCGGCGACGGCCGTCTCGCCAACCGGCGCCGCCGCGGCGGGCGCGGTGGCTGCAGGTTTCTTGTGGGCGGCGGACTTGCTTTTCTGCGGGGCCGCGAAGGACTCCGAATCGGGAACCAGGGTGCCCGCGGCAATGGCGAAGGCGAGCGGAAGAATGAAAAGACGCTTGGTTTGCATGGGGAAGGATCACCGACAGACCCGGACATTGTGGCGGATGCAGGCCGCTGGTGGGCTGCCGAATGGCCGCGTCACGGCGTAGGAAAGGCGGCGGTGCGCCTTCGCAGGATCAATCGCCGTGGCCCTGGCGCCGCCGCATCCGCCAATGCAGCGTTCCACCGAGCAGTGCGCCCCACATCAAGTGGTCGGCCAGTTGCGGCCGGAACGGCAGCGCTGCGACCGAGGGGAAGAAGGCAGGCGCGATCACGAGCAGGTCGAGAAGGGCGACCGCGAGCGACCCCAGGATGGCCCAGAACACGACCCCGCGCCGTGGCAGGAGGAAGGCGAAGACGGCGGTCCAGAACAGCGAGACGGCCGGGTGCACGACCGCGGCTGCAGCGACCAGGGCGGCGGTGCTCGTCGCGCCCGGCGCCAGCATCGCGCCGGCCGCGCGGGTCGCTTCGAGCGCATCGGCACCGGTGGCCAGGGCATGCAGCGTGGAGGGCAGGCCGCTGAAGACGGTGGCCGCGAGATACGCGGCCAC
>NZ_DASSVG010000370.1:0-10920 GCF_035706265.1 Ramlibacter sp.
CAGCAGGCGCGCGAACAGGCTCGCGAACACCGGCTCGGCGCTGGGCAGCTTGCCCACCGTGCCGGCCTTGACCAGCAGGCCGCAGGCCAGGCTCCACAGCGGCAGCGCCGGCACGTTGCCGGCCCAGCTGTGCACCAGCAGCTCGGGCCCGAAGGCACGCACGGCGCCGCCCTTGGGCGCGGGCTGGAATTCGTCCAGCAGCTTGGGATTGGCGAAGTCCTCGGCGACGAAGCGATGCAGCTGGGGCGCCCGGAAGGATTGAAGGAAGCCGTTCAAGCCCAGGCGCACCATCTCGGCGTCGTAGCCGCTCACGACGGGCAGCAGGTGCTCGGCCTCGCGCCGCATCGGGTCTGCCGGGTCGAGCAGGCGGCGCACTGCCGCATCGACGATCTGCACGATGCGCGAGACCGGCAGCGTCTTCAGGTGCTGCGCACTCGCGGCCTTCACGCGCCGCGTCACTGCCCCCAGCTGCGCCGGCGTGAGCACGGGAACGCGCACCTGCACCTGCTGCCCCGCCGCGGCGAAGGGCAGGACGTGCCACGCCATCTCGTCCTCGCGCAATCCGGGCAGGTGGCCCGCGCTCCAGGTCTCCATGCTCACCTCACGCCCGCGCCGCCTGCAGGAATTCCTGCACCGCCAGCGAGCAGCCCTTGGCCTGCGCGCCCTCGGCGCGCCCGAGCAGCAGGAAGCCCGCGCCGCTCGCCACGCCCACGTCCTCCGTGAGGATGGTGGTGACCGAATTGAAGTTGGCCAGGTCGCAGTGCACGAGGATGCCGCGCTCGCCCGCCGGCACGTCGCGGCCGGTGAGCGGATCCACGATGCGCGAGCGGATCCAGTGCGGGCCCGACTTCACCGAAGGCACGACGGCGTTGCCGTCGTCGTAGAGCTGCGTGCTCAGCTCGGTCATGCCGTACATGTTGATGCAGAGCGAGCGCGGGACGCCGAAGCGCTGCGCCAGGGCCGCATAGAACTCCTCCAGCGGCAGCTCGCGCGACTGGCTCTTGTAGCCGCCGGTGTCGAGAATGCGGCTGCCGGGAGGCAGGCGGAAGCTCTCGCCGCCTGAGGCCAGCGCGTCGAGGAAGTGCACGAAGCTGTAGCTCGCGCCGAGCACGGCGCACGGCTCGCCGCTGCGCTCCGCGGCATTCAGGAAGCCGCGCAGGCCCTCGACATCCATGCCTTGCAGGCCGACGAAGTACGCGCTGTCAGCCGTGCCGAACTCCTGCATCGCCAGCGCGAGGTAGTGTGCGAGCGAGGAGTTGGGCATCTCCCGCTCGTTCGGGAACAGGATCGCCATGCGCAGGCGCGGCGTGCCCTGCATGAAGCGGCGCGCGAAGTTGCCTCGGAACGAGGCGTCCCACACGGCGATGGTGGGGTGATAGTGCCGGCCCTTCACGTCCCCACGCGTCGTGCCGCTGGTCATGAAGACGCGCTCGGCGCTGTCGGCCGGCGCGCAGCTCAGGGTCGCATCCTTGAAGGCGTTGATCGGCACGGCGGGGATGTCGCGCCAGCTCTTGACGGTGCGGGGCGTGACGCCGCGGCCCTGGCAGAAGCGGCGGAAGGCGGCGTTGCCCGCATGCTGGTGCGCGAACAGGCGCAGCGCCAGCGCGTCGAACTCCGCCTCGCTGCAGCCGTCCTGCGCGATGAAGGCGAGCAATGCGTCGACCAGAGCGGCGTTCTGGATTCCCGCCTGCGCGGGAAGGACGGGTGACGTGCTCATGCCAGCGGCCGCTTCTGCAGCGCCTGCGGCGCGAACGCGTGGTTCAGCGGGCCGCTGCCGGCGCCGGTGCGCACGTCGGCGCCCGCTTCGAGCGCGCCGCGCACATAGGCGCGGGCAGCTTCGACCGCCTGCACCAGGTGCGCGCCCAGCGCGAGCTGGCTCGCGATCGCGCTGGAGAGCGTGCAGCCCGTGCCGTGGGTGTTGCCGCTGGCGATGCGTGGCGCGCGCATCCAGCGCGCGGGCGCGCCGCGCACGAGCAGCAGGTCGCTCACCGTGTCGCCGGCCAGGTGGCCGCCTTTGACCAGCACGGCGTTGGCGCCGCGCTCGATCAGCTCGCGCGCGGCCGCCTCCATGTCGGCCTCGGAACGCAGCGGCCGGCCGACCAGCAGCGCCGCTTCGTCGAGGTTGGGCGTGACGACGGTGGCCAGCGGGAACAGTTCGCGCACCAGCACCTCGATCGCCTGGTCGTCGATCAGCTTGGCGCCGCTGGTGGCGATCATCACCGGATCGAGCACCACCTGGCGCAGGCCGTGGCGCTGCAGGGCCGCGGCCACGGTGCGCACGGTGTCGGCGGAGTGCAGCATGCCGATCTTGACGGCGTCCACGCCGATGTCCTCGACCACCGCATCGATCTGGTCGGCCAGGATCTGCAGCGGGACGGCGTGGATGGAGCGCACGCCGAGGGTGTTCTGCGCGGTGAGGGCCGTGATCGCCGTCATGCCGAAGCAGCCGAGCGCGGCGAAGGTCTTCAGGTCGGCCTGGATGCCGGCGCCGCCGCCGCTGTCGGAGCCTGCGATGGACAGGACCCGCGGGTAACGGAAGGCTGGGACAGTGTTCAAGGGGGCTCCTTCGCGAGCGAATCGTTGGCTCCGAAGGGTTCGCCCCGGACCCCGGGGAAAGGGGTCAGGCTTGCAGCTCTCCTTCCGCCGGTCTGAACCGGTTCAAGTTCACGGGTCTGGATCTCAGCACGCCATGCGTACACCCCGGAGCTGGCTGGGATTGTGACACAGCGCGGATGCGGGCGCCCGGGCCGCCGCCCGAGGTATCTTGAAGCACCCGGAACCATTGCCCATGACCGACCTGCGCTCTCTCGCCCGTGCGTTTCCCTTCGCCGGCCGGCTGGAGGCGATCTTCCTGCGGCCGGCGCGGGACCGCGAGGCGATCCGTGCGCAGGCATGCGAAGCCATCGAGGGTTTCGGCCTGGAAGGTGACCGCGCGGCCAAGGGGCGGGGGGGCGGCAAGCGCCAGGTCACGCTCGTGCAGGCGGAGCACCTTCCCGTCGTCTCGGCACTGTTGCGGCGCCCCGAGCTCGATCCGGCCCTGCTTCGGCGCAACCTGGTGATCTCCGGCATCAACCTTCTGGCCGCCCGAAGCCTGTTCCCCGATCAGCCGTTCCATCTTTTCGTCGGGCCGCAGGTCGTGCTGGAGGTCACGGGCCCTTGCGAGCCCTGCTCGAAGATGGAAGCCACCCTGGGTGCTGGCGCCTACAACGCGCTGCGCGGCCACGGCGGCATGACGGCACGGGTGCTGCGCGGCGGCAGCCTCGCGGTCGGACAGGAGGTCAGGCTCGAAGCGCTCCTTCCGCCGGCCTGAACCTACTTGGGCGCGACGGTGCTCACCACCTTGCCCCGCTCGTCGATCTCGACGGAGGTGATGGGGGTGCTCGCCGTCAGGGGAATGAAGGTGACGCGCGACTGCGACGCAGCCGACGCGGGGGGCTGCAGCGCCGCCGCATTCCCTTTGATTTCCTGCTCGATCAGCGGCAGGATGGCCGTGAACGCCGCCTTCAGTTCCTGCTTGTATTCGGCATCGGTGATGAAGTTGTTCATCCTGGCCTGGCAAAGGTAGTAGGACTGGTCGCGGAACAGCTGCAGCCCCTGCGAGCGCTTGAACAGGATCTGGCCGAAGGTTTCCAGGCTGCGGGAGATGCCGGCGCTGACCTCGTTGCCCTTCGCCGCCGAAGCGGCGAGCGACGCCGCGAAGGTGCTGGCGATGTTGTCGGTGACGTCGGCAGGCGCTTCGCCGCAGACGACCAGCGGACTGTTGTCGTCATTGGCGCGCTCGGCCTTCACCAGCACGACGCGCCTGGCCGGCACGACGGCGAACGTGTTGATGCGATTCCTCGCGTGCTGCTCGATGATGGGGTTCTCGGCGGGCGGACTGAGATACGCGCAACCCGAGGTCAACAGGACGACGCCGGTGGCAAAGAGGACTCGCATGGTGCACCTCCTGGAAACGAACATGGTTCACTCCCTGGAGGGAACTTACGGCCGGGGCTGGGGCTGCACATACCCTTGTGGAGGGAGGGCGCGCCGTGGGCCGTGCTACCCTCCAGCACCCGGTGAGCGGCGGATGCAGCTGCGTGCCGCTGCCGAGTCGCCTAGTCTTGCATGCCGAAGAAAATCATCACACACAAGATGATCGAGGCCTTCCGAGCCGCGGTCACGCAGGGCGGGATCAGTGCCGGCGCCGATGCGCTGGGCATGTCGCAGCCCTCCATGAGCAGGCTGATGACGGAGCTGCAGCATCTGGTCGGTTTTCCGCTCTTCATGAAGCACGGGCGAACGGTAAAGCCGACCGACGAGGCCCTGGCCTTGATGACGAAGGTCCACGAGTCGTTCCTGGGGCTGGAAGAGATCACGCGCTTCTCCGAGCAGTTGCGCAAGCAGCGGCTCGGACGGCTCTCGATTTCCACGATCCCCTCGATCGGGCATTCCATCATGCCGGAGGCCGTCGAACATCTGAGAAGCAAGTATCCCGACGTCGTCATCAGCCTGACCATCAGTTCCTATCTGGAAGTGGCGAGCAGCGTGCGCAACCGCGACGCCGACATCGGCTTCACGGCCGACAAGCTGTCGATCGGCGACCTTGAAACGGTCGCGGAGTTCTCGGCCGACTGTGTCTGCATCGGCACTTCGAGGTGGCTGCCGTCCAAGGCCGCCTTCGTGGCGCCGAAAGATCTCCTCGGCAAGCCCTTCGTCGGCATGACCGGGGCTTTCCAGCGGCACATCGATGCCCTGATGTCCACCACCGGCCAACAGCTCGACGTCATGGTGGAGACCTCCTTGTTCCAGACCGCGAGCGAGCTCGTCCTGCGCGGCATGGGGCTTGCCATCGTCGACGCGCTGACCGGTGCCCGCCACCGGCTGCGGGGCGGCATCGCACTGCCGCTGCGCCCCACCATCCGCTATACCGTGTACGCGACGGCCATGGCGGATACCCGTCTCAGCAAGCCCGCCCGGGAACTCCTGCAGTACCTGGGCGCCGCGACGGGCAAGGCGAAGACGCATACCAGCCATGAATAGGTAGCGTGCATCCCGGCCATGGTTTGACGCGTCTCGACTCCCTAGCATTCGGGACGCCACATCCAGCCGGAGAATCGCTTTGGAGTCCACTGTGCCGAATACGCGGAAGATTGCCGCCGCCCTGATGCTTGCCGCCCTGGGCGCCACGCAGGCCGCGCGAGCGGAATACCCGGAGAAGCCCATCCGCCTCATCGTGAATGCAGCACCCGGCGGGGCGGCCGATTCGACCTCCCGCCTGCTCGCCACGGCGCTGGCGCAACGCCTGGGCCAGCCGGTCGTCATCGAGAACAAGCCGGGCGCTTCCGGCGCCATCGGGCTCGATGCCGTGGCCAAGGCGGCGCCGGACGGTTACACCATCGGGCACGCGAATCTCGCGACCTTCGTCGTGGCGGCCCTCGCCGCGAAGCACCTGCCGTACAAGCCCACGCAGGACTTCACGCCGATCGCGAGGCACTGGGCGCAACCCAACCTCCTAGGCGTGAACCCGAAGTTGCCGGTCCGCACCGTGGCCGACCTCGTCGCCTACTCCAAGGCCCAGCCCAACGCCCTCTCCTACGGGTCCACCGGCAACGGCACTTCGCTGCACGTCGTGACGGAATTGTTCCGCTCGTCGGCCGGCATCCAGATGACGCACGTGCCCTACAAGAGTGCTCCGGCGGCGGAGTCGGACCTGGCTGCGGGCTTCATCCAGGTGATGGTCAGCAACTTCACTTCCATGGAGCCGCAGGTGAAGGCGGGGCGCATCCGCGCGCTCGCCATCACGGGGCCGAAGCGGTCGCCGCTGCTGCCGGACGTGCCCACCATCCGCGAAGCCGGCTTCCCGGAAGTGGAGATGGAAACGTGGGGCGGCATCGTGGGGCCGGCGAACCTGCCGGAGGCGATCGTCAAGAAGCTCAATGCGGAGATCAACGCCGTCCTCTCGGACCCGAAGATCGTGAAGCAGCATGAAGCCCTGGGCGCCACGGTGACGCCCGGAACGCCCGCACAGTTCGGCGAGCAGATCAAGGCCGACAACGCCAAGTGGGGCGCCGTCATCAGGACGAACAACATCAGCCTGGACTGACGGGCGTGACCGTGTCGGGCGCCAGGCGCGCCCGAGCGGCCGAAAGAAAGCATGCACAAGGAAGAAGTCATCGTCGTGGGCGGGGGCGTCGTCGGCGCCGCCATCGCATTCGGGATCGCGCGCACCGGCTCGCCGGTGACCGTACTCGATCAGGGCGACATCGCGCATCGGGCGTCACGCGGCAATTTCGGCCTGGTCTGGATGCAGAGCAAGGGGGACGGATTTCCGCCCTATGCGCGATGGGCCCGCGAGGCCGTGGAGCACTGGGCTCCGCTGGCCAAGGAACTGCTGGAACGCACCGGCATCGACGTCGCGCTCCAGCAGTCCGGCGGCTACTGGATCGGTTTCAGCGACGCCGAGATGCGCGCCCGCGAGACCATGTTGGAGAAGCTTCGGCCGATGGGCCGCGGCATCCCTTACGAGATGCTGGACCGCGCTGCCCTGAAGCAGCGCCTGCCGGCCATCGGCCCGACGGTCGCGGGCGGGAGCTTCTGCCCGCTGGACGGACACGTGAACCCCCTGAAGCTGCTCCACGCCCTCCATGCCGGCCTGAAGACACTGGGCGCGCGGATCCACTCGAATGTGGATGTGACGCATGTCGTGCACGACAAGGACCGCGGCGGCTTCGAGCTGAGGAGTCCCGAGGGCCGGGCCTGGCGTGCGCAGCGCGTCGTCCTGGCCGCGGGCTTGGGCAACAAGGCGCTGGCGGCCCAGGTCGGCCTCCATGCGCCCGTCTCGCCGAATCGCGGCCAGGTGCTCATCACGGAGCGGCTGAAGCCCTTTCTGCCCTGCCCGACCAACAAGGCGCGGCAGACCAACGAGGGAACCGTGCAGCTCGGCTACTCGGTGGAGGATGTCGGGTTCGACGACGGCACCACTCCCTCTGCCATCGAATGGATCGCCAGGCGGGCCATCGCCACCTTCCCCATCCTGTCCGCCGTCCGCCTGGTGCGCGCCTGGGGGGCGCTGCGGGTGATGACGCCGGACGGGTGCCCCATCTACCAGGAGTCTCAGACGTGCCCGGGGGCGTTCGTTGCCACCAGCCACAGCGGTGTTTCGCTGGCCGGCACCCACGCCTACGTGGTGGGGCCATGGATGGCGGGACTGTCAACTGCGCCGGAGGCCATCCATGAATTTGCCGGAGACCGGTATCTCGATCCGACGAGGAGCTTTGCCAATGCACACTAAGCCGGGAGCGCCGCGCCGCCCGCTCTTCACCACCGACTCGCTGGCCTCCGCCACCGTCACCGTGCAGTTCGAGGGGGAAAGAATCAGCGTGCCAGCGGGCGTGTCCATCGCCGCCGCGCTGCTGCTCAAAGAGGCACAGCCTTTCCGGACCACGCCGGTTTCGCAGTCGCCCCGCGCGCCCTACTGCATGATGGGCGTGTGCTTCGAATGCCTGGTCGAAGTGGATGGCAAGCCCAGTCGGCAAGCCTGCCTCACGACAGTGCGCGAGGGAATGGTCATCCGGCGCCAGCAAGGAGCGTCGGCCCTCGGGTGCGCAGCGGAGGCGGCCGGCCATGGACGCTGAAATGGTCGACCTCCTCGTCGTCGGCGCGGGTCCTGCCGGCCTCGCGTCAGCCGTCGAAGCCCGCGCGGCCGGGTTGAGCGTTGCGTTGCTCGATGAACAGGCCGCCGCCGGCGGGCAGATCTACCGGAACGTCGATGCGGCAAGCGCGAAGATCTGCGCCGTCCTGGGCGAGGACTACGCAGCCGGGTCAGCATTGACGCGCGCTTTTTCCCGGAGCGGCGCGCAGCACATTGCCGGCGCCGCGGTGTGGAACGTCGGCCGGGATCTGCAAGTGAACTACCTGCTGCAGGGCGTGAACAGGGCGCTGCAGGCGCGGCACATCCTCCTGGCCAGCGGCGCCATGGAGCGGCCTTTTCCCATCCCCGGTTGGACTCTCCCCGGCGTGATGGGTGCCGGCGCGGCGCAAATCCTGATCAAGAGCGCCAGCGCCCTGCCGGACGAGCCCGTCGTGCTCGCCGGCTGCGGCCCCTTGCTGCTCCTCCTGGCAAGCCAGTATGTCGCGGCGGGCGTGCAGATTAAGGCCATCGTGCAGACCACGACATCCGCGGACCACCTGCGGGCGACGCGGCATCTGCCGGCTGCGCTGCGCGGATGGCCGGACCTGGGCAAGGGCCTCCGCATGCTGCGGCTCCTGCGCAAGCAGGGCATCCCGATGTTTGCCGGCTCCAGTGATCTTGCGATCGAGGGAAAAGAGCACGCGGAGTCGATCCGCTTCACCCACAAAGGCAAGCCGCATCGGATCGCGTCGTCCCTGGTCCTGCTGCACCAGGGAGTGGTACCCAATACCCAATTCAGCTGGGCGCTGCGCGCCCCGCATCGATGGGACGAAGCGCAACTGTGCTGGGTGCCCGAGACCGATGCGTACGGCCAGATCGAAGACAGCAGCATCTATCTGGCAGGGGATTGTCGCGGCATCGTCGGTGCCAAGGCCTCTGCGTCGCAAGGCCGGCTGGCGGCCATCGCGGTAGCCCGCAAGCTCAGGCCCGCGTCCGGTGCAGCCCTGCAGGAGCGTGAACGAGCAGTGCGCTCGGAGCTACAGCAGCAACTCAGGATCCGGCCCTTCCTCGATGCCCTCTATCGACCTGCGGCGTCGCACCGCATGCCGAAGGAGGACTCCGTGATCGTCTGTCGCTGCGAGGAAGTGACCGCCGGGCAGATCCGCAAGTACGCGGAGCTGGGCTGCCAGGGCCCCAACCAGACCAAGGCGTTCGGGCGTTGCGGGATGGGCCCGTGCCAGGGGCGCCTCTGCGGACTGACCGTGACGGAACTCCTGGCCCAGTCCCGGGGCGTGTCGCCTGCGGAGGTCGGCTACTACCGCATCCGTCCGCCGATCAAGCCAGTCACGCTCGGCGAACTGGCCGGCTAGCGGCAGGTCGCCAGCACGCGTTTCACCTCTCGGAAAGGAACATTGGAATGAGCAACATCGCTCGCATCGCCACGGACCGGCGCCGCAGCCGCGCCGTCGTCTACAACGGCATCGTCTTCGTCGGCGGCCAGACCGCGGACGACCGCACGCAGGACATCCGCGGCCAGACCCAGCAGACGCTCGCCAAGATCGAGAAGTTCCTGGCTGAGGCCGGCACCGACAAGAGCCGCCTCCTCACCGCGCAGATCTGGATCAAGGATCTCCAGAGGGACTTCGCCGCTATGAACGAAGTCTGGGACGCGTGGACGGCGCCCGGCGCAGCACCGACGCGGGCGACCGCCCAGTGCGAAATGGGCGCTTCCGACATCCTGGTGGAAATCATCGTCACCGCCGCGGTGGCTGCTTCGTAGAACGCCCCGCATTCAGGGCGTCGGCACCGTTGCGCCATCGATCGCGCACTCGGTGCCGGAGGCCTGTCATCTGCCCTGGTGCAGGGTCGGCTCGGTGTACTTGATGCACTGGCCCTGGTTGCGGAAGCCGCAGGTACGCCAGCCCTGGCCCTTGCATTGATCCGGTACGCCGGCGTCGTCGCTGCGCGTCAGCAGCAACTGTGCTTGATCCAGGAGACCTTCGGCACGGAGCGTTGCAGGCGGCTGCCTAGGGTGGCCCCTAGGTGACGTGCCTTGCTTCCGACGCAAGGATGGTGCGTCCGGACAGCCGGTGAGCACCTCGAAGGAGCGCGGCCGATACTCGCGCTTGTCGACTGGATGGTCCAAGCGTCCGAACGGGCTCTGCGCAGCGGGTGGCCCATGCCTCCGGAGCAAACCCGTCCACGAGGGAAAACGATGTCCGTTCTCAAAACGAATCCAGTCGTGTTCTTCTGGCGGTGGATCCGCTACAAGCTCACGCGCTGGCAGATGAAGAACGTCGATCCGATGTATCCGGACATGATCAAGTACGTGAAGGACAAGAACGACTTCGAGTCCACGTACGGTACGGGCTGGTAGGCGCGCTCAGGCCACCGCCGCGCGCCGCGCGGCTTCCACTTCCTCCCGCCCCGCCACGCGCGGCACCGCCAGCGGCGCGCCGCTGGCGAAGAACAGGGGCGTCGACTTGTAGGCACCCGTCAGTCGCACGCCGCGAGGCGCAGCGCCACGCGCGCGAAGCGCAGCTTGCCGGCGAAGCCGGTGTCGCGCGGCACCGGACCATGCGCGCTCTTCGTGTTCACCCGCAGCGCCACCCGCGGAAAGGACCGCTCCAGCGGATCGGGCTGGTGCAGGCACGTGTGCACCAATCCCACATAGGGCAGCTTCCAGTTGCGCGGCGTGTTGGCGATGGGCGTGCCGCAGCATGCGGCATACCAGCGCAGCAGGCCGCGCGGCGAGAGCGAAACGCATGCGAGCTGCTCGCGCCCGGCGGTGATCGCCACGTTGCTGGCCGGCGTCGCGACCACGTCCGTTCCGCCGCTCGCATCCAGCACCTGGTCGGCACGCTGCAGCAGGTGCGCGTAGGCTTGGCAGTCGCGGCAATAGCAGACGGCGCGCACGCCGTGCCGGGGCTGCCGGATCTCGCCCTGCAGCTTGCCGCAGGCGCACTGGAAACGGTGGGCCATGGCCGCGGCCTCACATCTGCAGGCCGTGCTCCTTCGCCACGGCAAGGTTGCGGGCCTCCGCGCGCTGCAGCGCGGGGCGCGCGGCGAGGCGCTCGCCGTACGCGACGAACGCTGGCCGGGGCTCGAGCATCTGGAAGCGCAGCAGGTAGCGGACGGTGCCGCCGAAGATCACGTCGGCCATCGAGAAGCGGTCGCCGAGGAGGAATGCGCCGCCATCCACCGCGCTCTCCATCGCCTTCAGCATCGACGCATGGTCGCCCCAGCCCGCCTGCGAGGGCCTGAACTCCCAATTGGCCGCCTTGGCCATCAAGCCCGGCTCGATCACC
>NZ_DASSVG010000371.1:0-2409 GCF_035706265.1 Ramlibacter sp.
TCGGATCCGCGTCTGCGGCGTGCGCGGGCACCCGCGGCCCGCCACCTACAAGGCCACGCTCTGCTACGAGGGCGGCTGGCTGGCCGAGGGCGAGATCTCCTATGCGGGCCCGAATGCGGCGGCCCGCGCGCGCCTGGCCGCCGAGATCGTGCGCGACCGGTTGCGGCAGCTCGGGCTGGGTGGGCTGCCCCTGCGGGCCGACCTCATCGGCGTGGCCAGCGTGCTGGCCGACGACGCCGGCGAGTGGTGGCAGCACCGGCAGCTGCCGCAACGGGAGGACGTGCGGCTGCGCATCGCCGCGGCCTCGTCGGCGCGCGACGAAGCCGAGGCCGTCACCCGCGAGGTGCTGGCCCTCTACACCTGCGGGCCCGCCGGCGGCGGCGGCGTGCGCACGGCCGTGACGCCGCGCCTCGCCAGCGACTCCTGCTACGTGCCGCGCGAATGGCTGCAACCCGCCTGGAGCTTCGCGCAATGAGCACCGTGCTGCTGCATTCCCTGGCGCACGCGCGCACCGGCGACAAGGGCAACCGTTCCTCGATCAGCCTGGTCGCGTACGACGCGAAGCACTGGCCCGTACTCGTGGAACAGGTGACGGAGGAACGCGTCGCCGCCCTGTTCGCCGACCGCCGGCCGACGCAGGTGCGGCGCTACCTGCTGCCCCGGCTGCATGCGATGAATTTCGTGCTCGACGACGTCCTGGACGGCGGCGTCAACGGATCCCTCAACCTCGACAGCCACGGCAAGGCGCTGTCGGGGCTGCTGCTTTCCCTCACCATCGAACTGGAGACAAACCCATGAACCGACGTCGTTGCATCCTGGCCGCCCTGCTCGCGGCCGCCCCGCTGGCCGCCCTGGCCGACTTCCCGGACAAGCCGATCACTTTCATCGTGCCGTTCGCGGCGGGCAGTGCCACGGACCAACTGGCCCGCGCGCTGGGCCAGGCCGTGACCAACGAGACGAAGCAGCCGGTGGTGGTGGACAACAAGCCGGGCGCGAACGCGTTCATCGGCGCGCAGGCCGCCGCCAAGGCGCCGAAGGACGGCTACAGCGTCTTCATCACCACCAACACCACGCACGCGGCCAACGAGCACCTGTTCAAGAAGCTGCCCTACGACCCCGTGAAGGACTTCGAGCCGGTGACGCTGCTCTCCAAGGGCGGGCAGATCCTGATCGTGAACAACAACGTGCCGGTCAACAGCGTGCAGGACCTGGTGAAGCTCGCGAAGGCCCGGCCCGGCAAGCTCTCCTTCGGCTACGGCAGTTCCTCCAGCCGCATCGCCGGCGAGATGTTCAAGCAGATGACGGGCACCCACGTCCTGAGCATCCCCTACCGCAGCAACCCGCTCGCGGTGACGGACCTGATCGGCGGCCAGATCGACATGATGATCACCGACATGACCACGGGGCTGCCGCAGGTGAAGGCCGGCAAGGTGAAGGCGCTCGGCGTGTCGACCCTGAAGCGCACGTCGCTGGCGCCGGAAGTGCCGACCATCAGCGAGGCGGGCGTCAAGGGCTACGACATCAGCTTCTGGTTCGCCGCCTACGTGCCCGCCGGCACGCCGCCGGACGTGGTGGCCCGCCTGAACGACATCCTCGGCCGCGCCAACAAGAGCCAGACCGTGGGCGCCTTCTATGCCCAGAGCGGCTTCGAGACGCTGGCCGGCAGCCCGGAGGACCTGCGCAAGTTCCAGGGCGCCGAGTCGGAGAAGTGGCGCAAGATCATCACGGGCGCGGGGATCGAGAAGGAGTAGGCTCGGCCTTTTTCAAGTGTCCGGCCCGATCCGCCGTCGGGCCGCACCCGGCCGGGAGGCAAGCCCATGGCGAGGCAATCCATCTTCACGATGCCGTTCGCGAAGGTGTATCCGCTGTACGTGCAGAAGGCGGAGCGCAAGAACCGCACGAAGGAAGAAGTCGACCAGGTGATCTGCTGGCTGACCGGCTACGACCGGGCCGGCCTGCAACGGCAGATCGAGCAGGGCAACGACTTCGAGACCTTCTTCGCCCAGGCCCCGGCCCTGCACCCGAACGCCGCGCTGATCAAGGGCGTGGTTTGCGGCGTCCGCGTGGAGGCCATCGAGGATCCGCTGATGCAGCGCATCCGCTACCTCGACAAGCTGGTCGACGAGCTCGCGAAGGGCAAGAAGATGGAGAGCATCCTGCGGAAGTAGGAACTGCGGCGCGCGTTCGGCCCCATGGGCGGACCGACTTCCCCGGAGCCGCCGCATCGGCGGAAGCTCCGGGGGGCTGCAGGCCTCAATACGAGAAGTCGATCACCTGGTCGGCGGAGCCGAGGTCCGCCGCGGACTTCTGCGTGGCCAGTCCGGTGCCGAAGACGCGGACGGTGTACTTGCCCGCGCTGGCCGCGACCGGCGCCGGCGCTGCGAGCCCGGAGGCCGAGAACGCCTGCAC
>NZ_DASSVG010000372.1:0-11423 GCF_035706265.1 Ramlibacter sp.
GGCGGGCCGCTGGCTGGAGGTGGCCGGCTCCGGCCAGGTCCACCCGACGGTGGTGCGCAACATGGGGCTGGACCCCGAGAAGCACATCGGCTTCGCCTTCGGCATGGGCCCCGACCGGCTCACGATGCTGCGCTACGGCGTCAACGACCTGCGCCTGTTCTTCGAAGGCGACATCCGCTTCCTGAAGCAATTCCGATAAAGATCCGGCAGAAGTCATGCAATTCCCCGAATCCTGGCTGCGCGCGTACTGCAACCCGCCGCTCGCCACCCAGCAGATCGCCGACACGCTCACGATGGGCGGCATGGAGGTGGAGGAGCTGCGGCCCGTGGCGCCGCCCTTCACCAAGGTGGTCGTGGGCGAGATCAAGGAGGCAGTGCAGCACCCCAACGCCGACCGCCTGAAGGTGTGCCAGGTGGATATTGGAGATGCGGCGCAAGCGCCGCGGGGGCAGGGCACGCTGCTGACCATCGTCTGCGGCGCACCGAATGCACGCCCCGGCATCCGCGTGCCGACCGCGCTGGTGGGCGCCGAGCTGCCGCCCGGCGAGGACGGCCAGCCCTTCACCATCAAGCTGGGCAAGCTGCGCGGCGTCGAGAGCCAGGGCATGCTGTGCTCGGCGCGCGAGCTGAAGCTCTCCGAAGACCACGCGGGCCTGCTGGAGCTGGATGCCGCCACGGCGCCCATCGGCGCCGACATCCGCGAGGTGCTGCAACTCGACGACCACGTGTTCACGCTCAAGCTCACGCCCAACCTGGCGCACGCGCTGTCGGTGTACGGGGTGGCGCGCGAGCTGTCCGCGCTGACCGGCGCACCGCTGAAGGAGCCCACCTTCCCGCCGGTGCGGCCGACGACGGACGCGAAGCTGCCGGTCAAGGTGAGCGCGCCCGACCTGTGCGGGCGCTTCAGCGGCCGCGTCGTGCGCAACGTGAACACGCAGGCGAAGACGCCGCAGTGGATGGTCGACCGCCTGGCACGCTGCGGCCAGCGCAGCGTGACGGCCCTGGTCGACATCTCCAACTACGTGATGTTCGAGTTCGGCCGGCCGTCGCACATCTTCGACTTCGACAAGATCCACGGCGGCCTCGACGTGCGCTGGGGCCGCGCCGGCGAGCGGCTGAAGCTGCTGAACGGCAACACCATCGAGGTCGACGAGAAGGTCGGCGTGATCGCCGATGACCGCGAGGTCGAATCGCTGGCCGGCATCATGGGCGGCGACGCCACCGCAGTGTCGGACGCGACGAAGAACGTCTACGTGGAAGCGGCCTTCTGGTGGCCCGAGGCGGTGCAGGGGCGCTCGCGCCGCTACAACTTCTCCACCGACGCCGGCCACCGCTTCGAGCGCGGGGTGGACCCGAGCCAGACCGTCGAACACATCGAGTACATCACGCGGCTGATCCAGGAGATCTGCGGCGGCGAGGCCGGCCCGATGGACGACCGGGTGGTGAAGCTGCCCGAGCGCAAGCCGGTGCAGCTGCGCGTGGCGCGCGCCTCGAAGGTGATCGGCATGCCCGTCTCCGAGGCGCAGTGCCTCGACGCGTTCGCGCGCCTGCGCCTGCCGGCGAAGGCCGAGGGCGGCGTGATCACGGTGACGCCGCCGCCCTACCGCTTCGACCTCGCGATCGAGGAAGACCTGATCGAGGAGGTCACGCGCGTCGTCGGCTACAACGCGCTGCCGACCACCCCGCCGCTGGCGCCGATCACGGCGCGGCTGCCGGCGGAGAGCCGCCGCAGCCGCTTCGCGGTGCGCCGCCTGCTCGCCGCCCTGGGCTACCAGGAGACGATCAACTTCAGCTTCGTCGAGGCGCACTGGGAGAAGGAGCTGGCGGGCAACGCCGATCCGATCAAGCTGCTGAACCCGATCGCCAGCCAGATGGGCGTGATGCGCTCCTCGCTGCTCGGCTCGCTGCTGCAGGTGCTGAAGTTCAACCTCGATCGCAAGGCCGAACGCGTGCGCGTGTTCGAGCTCGGTCGCGTGTTCGTGCGCGACGCCTCGGTGCAGACCACCGACACCACCGTGCGCGGCGTGCGCCAGCCGATGAAGGTGGCGGGCCTGTCGTATGGCGACCCCGACGGCCTGCAGTGGGCCCGCAAGGCGACCCAGGGCGACTTCTACGACATCAAGGGCGACGTGCAGGCGCTGCTGTCGCCGCTGCAGGCCGAGTACGTGCCGGCGCAGCATCCCGCGCTGCACCCGGGCCGCTGCGCCGCGGTGCGCGTGGCCGGGCGCGAAATCGGCTTCGTCGGCGAACTGCATCCGCGCTGGCGCCAGAAATGGGAGCTGCCGCATGCGCCGCTGGTGTTCGAGCTCGATCTCGAAGCCGTGACTGCGCGCCGGGTGCCGCAGTTCGAGCCGGTGCCGCGCTTCCAGCCCGCCGAGCGCGACATCGCCGTGATCGTGGGCGAGAAGGTCACCCACGACCAGCTGCTGGCCGCGATCCGCTCCGCCGACACCGGCGGTCTGCTGCGCGACGCCAACCTGTTCGACGTCTACAAGCCGCAGCAGGCCAGTGCCGGCCTGGCGCTGGGCGAGAAGAGCCTGGCCGTGCGCTTGACGCTCGCCCGCAGCGACGCCACACTGACCGACGAGCAGATCGAGGCCGCCGTGCGTGCGGTGGTGGAGCGGGTCACCAGCCAGCTGGGCGGGCGCTTGAGGGGATGAGGATGTCCGATCTCGCGACAACAACAGTGCTGAAGCAGGAAGAGGAAGAGATGGAGTTTGCCGTCGAAAGCCTGGAAACGCCCGCGTTGACCAAGGCGCAACTGGCCGAACTCCTGTTCGAGCAGATCGGCCTGAACAAGCGCGAGTCGAAGGACATGATCGATGCCTTCTTCGACCTGATCTCCGCCAGCCTGGTCGATGGCCAGGACGTGAAGATCTCGGGCTTCGGCAACTTCCAGATCCGCACCAAGGCGCCGCGGCCGGGCCGCAACCCGCGCACCGGCGAGGCCATCCCCATCGAGGCCCGCCGCGTCGTCACCTTCCACGCCAGCCACAAGCTGAAGGAACAGATCCAGGGCAACGGCTCCTGATCCGCTGTTCCTCCCTCCCCCCGGGGAGGGCCCTCGCTTACATAAAACACCCAAAAACCAACGCCGGCGTGTCCCCCGCCCATGCCCGGCTTTGCACCGCGCGCGCCTTAGAGTAACCTAGCAGCTTTCTCTCCTAGTAGATTGATTTCAATGGAGAAAGCCCTCCCGGCGATCCCCGCCAAGCGCTATTTCACGATCGGCGAGGTCAGCGAGCTGTGCGGCGTGAAGCCGCACGTGCTCCGTTATTGGGAGCAGGAATTCACGCAGCTGCGGCCCATGAAGCGCCGCGGCAACCGCCGCTACTACCAGCACCACGAGGTGCTGATGATCCGGCGCATCCGCGACCTCCTGTACGACCAAGGGTTCACGATCAGCGGCGCGCGCAACAAGCTGCAGGAGATCGTGCAGGTCGAGCGCGACAAGCGCCGGGCCGGCGAGGTCATGCTCGAGGGCGTGGAGGAGGTGGTCGAGGAGGTGGAGGATTCGAGCTTCGGCGAGAGCCAGTTCGAGGACGCCCCGCCCGAGGAACGCCACGAGTTCGCCCAGAAGCTGCAGCTGCTGCGGCGCGAGCTGTTCGAGATCCGCGACCTGTTGATCCACTGACGCCGCTCGCGCGGCCGGACGATTTTTCGTGCTCGACCGCGAAACGCCTTTCGGCCCGGCTATAATCGTGGGCTCGGCGTGTAGCGCAGCCTGGTAGCGCACTTGCATGGGGTGCAAGGGGTCGCGAGTTCGAATCCCGCCACGCCGACCAACAAACGAAAGCCCGGTACCTGCAAAGGTGCCGGGCTTTTTCGTTGGCGCTCGCGCCGGCTGGCGGGCCTTACAAAGCCATACCCCCTTCTGAATTGTTTGCGTCGTGTCAATTGGCGACAGAGTGGCGCTTTCGTGGTACAGGCAAGTTCCCGTTGTCGCCATTGGCGTTTTCGCCGACACGCCGGTAGGAAAAAGGCTTCCTGTGCAGTGCAGCAGCCGATACAGCGCGTTGCATTCGCCTTGTAGTGTGCAAGAAGGCGTCTAAAACGTACCGCGTTTGTTTCCCCCCGGGCCGTATCAAGGGGTTCGTAAACCTCGACGGAGGTGACACGGTGTCCATGTATTTGTCCAAGTGTGCGTCCGCGGCAGCGGTACGCGAGGCCGAAGCTGCGCGCCGCAACCGGCTGGAAATCGTCCGTGCCCTCTCCCAGGGCCAGGTCTCCCGGCGCGAGCTGATCCGCTGGGGCGTGTTCACGTCGGCCGGCGTGTTGTCGGCGACGCACGGCCTGAGCCCCTTCGTGCGCAGTTCCTGGGGCGCGATCCCCACCGGCGTGCCGCGCAGCCCGCTGTTCGGCGCCATCCCGTTCACCCAGCCCATGCTGCGCTTCGACGTGCTGCAGTCCGGCGCCATGCAGGCCATGAACCCGCTGCCGACGCGCGAGGCCAACACCACCCTCCAGCCGGTCTCCCCGCACCTGGGAGGCGGCTGGGGCCCGGTGGAAGGGCGTCCGCCGGGCGCCATCTGGGCGCACCAGGCATTCGACGATCCGCTGTGCGCGCCGAAGGAGGCGTACCAGGCCACGCAGGAGGGTGCGAAGACCAATCCGGTCGGCGCCTACCACCCCGAGGTGTCGCCGAAGCTCAATAGCGACTTCAATGCGGCCACCATGCCGGTGGAGTTCCGCTTCCATCCCAGGATGCCGATCCAGCGGCCCGACAAGGTCTGGACCTTCAACGGCACCATTCCGCCCAAGCTGGTGATGGGCCGCTACGGCCATCCCATCCTGTTCCGCCATTACAACCGGCTCGATCCGAACCAGGCCAACAACGGCGGCTTCGGCATCCACACGATCTCCACCCACGAACACAACGGCCACCATGGGGCCGAGAACGACGGCTTCACCGGCGCCTTCTTCTTCCCCGGCCAGTTCTACGACTACCACTGGCCGATCGTGCTGGCGGGCTTCACGACGATGAACCGCCTGGCGACCGATTCCAAGGCGGGCACGCCCCGCGACGACGGCGGCGTCGACCTGATCCCCGGCGACTGGCGCGAGACCATGAGCACGCACTGGTTCCACGACCACATGTTCAGCTTCACCTCGCAGAACGTCTACAAGGGCAACGCCGCGATGTTCAACATCTACAGCGCGCTCGACCGCGGCAACGAGGAGATCGAGGACGGCGTCAACCTGCGCCTTCCGAGCGGCCGGGCGAAGAGCTGGGGCAACCTGGATTACGACGTCAACCTGATGCTGGCCGACAAGGCCTGGGACCGCGATGGCCAGCTCAATTTCGACATCTTCGACTTCGACGGCTTCCTGGGCGACCAGATGACGGTGAACCTGCTGTGGAAGCCCTACTTCAACGTGGAGCCGCGCAAGTACCGCTTCCGCATCCTCAACGCCTCGGTATCGCGCTTCTTCAAGCTGGCCCTGAGCGACGGCTCGCCGATGATCCAGATCGCCAACGACGGCAACCTGCTGCCGCAACCGGTGGTCCTCAGCCAGCTCGACGAGCAGGGCATCGCGGAGCGCTACGACATCGTCATCGACTTCTCGCGTTATCCCATGGGCAAGCGCGTGTACCTGGTCAACCTCGCCGAGCACAAGGACGGCAAGGGCGTGGCGGAGGATCTCAGCCTCTCCGAGGCCCTGTCCGGCAAATCGGACGACCCCTGCGTGGGCAAGTTCCTCGAGTTCAGGGTGGTGCTGCCGCTGTCCTACCCGGACAAGAGCCGGGTGCCCTCGACGCTGATCCCCAACCCCGACCTGTCCACCATTCCGGTGGCGCGCGAGCGGGTGTTCGAGTTCGGGCGCGGCGGCACGCAGACCACCCGGGACCCGGTCTCGACCTTCTTCGGCCCCTGGGGCATCGAGACCAACGACGGCGACATGCTGGCGGCCGACTTCGGCCGCATCTCCGCCGCGCCCCGGTACGGCACCCGCGAGATCTGGACGCTCAAGAACGGCGGCGGCGGCTGGGACCATCCGATCCACATCCACTTCGAAGAGGGGCAGGTCCTCTCCCGCGACGGCAGCGCCAGGAAGGTCCCGCCGTGGGAGCGCGGACGCAAGGATGTCTACCGGCTGCGCCCCGGCGGCACCGTGAAGATCACGATGCAGTTCCGCGACTGGGGCGGCATGTTCATGGAGCACTGCCACAACACGGTGCACGAGGACAACGCCATGCTGCTGCGATGGGAGATCGACGACTCGGGCGCGCCGATGCTGCGGCCGCTGCCCACGCCGATCCCGACCCCGCAGGGCGTCACGTTCAGGGATCCCACCGACATCCTCCGGTCCGCATACTGAACATGGGGAGCGAGCCATGAAGACGATGCATCGAGCTGCGGCTTCCGTCCTGCTGGCCTCCCTGGGGGCGGCAGCCTCCCTGGCGTGGCCCGCGAGCGCGGCGGCGCAGGCCACGCCCACGGAAAACACCGTCGTCGCCGTGGCAGTCGGAACGGTGGGATCCGAGGCCGCTTCCGAACCGGTGGTGTTCGCCGGCCAGGCCTCCATCACCGGCAAGGTGATCTACGACACGGTGTTCGGCGCCCCGCCGGTGCTGCAGCTGATCGTGGACCTGAGCCAGGTCACGGGGCGGGGGCAGCGCACCGGCACGGCCTACCGGGTCGCGGGCCAGGCCATCCTGCACCGGCCCCTGCAGGCCTTCGACGTGATCGATCTCAGTTTCTCGTTCGGGCCGGCGGGCGACTTCGCGCTGTCGCGTTCGGCCCTGGCGTCCTTCGGCGTCTACTACAACGCAACCAGCGGCGTGAGCACGACGCCGATGACCATTTCGACCCTTCCGCCCGCGTGACCTGCCGTGGGAGGAGGCGCCATGATCCGCACGATCCGGCGGCGCTGGAGAGCGCTCGCCCTCGCCGCCGCCGCGGCGCTGTGCGCCGGCGGCCCGTCGGGGGCCGCGACGCCCTGGGGCGCCGACTACTTCCCCAACGTGCCGGTGACCACGCAGGACGGCAAGACGCTGCGCTTCTACGACGACCTGCTGAAGGGCAAGTCGGTCGCGATCCTGCTTTTCTACACCAGCTGCAAGGACGTGTGCCCGCTGGAAACCGCCAACCTGGTGAAGGTGCAGAAGCTGTTCGGCGAGCGCATGGGCCGGGACATCTTCTTCTACTCGATCGCCATCGATCCCTGGGACACGCCGAAGGAGAACAGGAAGTACGCGGAGAAGTTCGGCGTCGGCCCGGGGTGGCTGTTCCTCTCCGGCAAGGAAGCGGACATCCAGCTGATTGCCCGCAAGCTGGGCCTGTCCCGGAGCATCGATGCGCAGACGAAGGACGGCCACGCGGCCAGCCTGATGGTGGGCAACGTGCCGAAGGGGACGTGGATGCGCAATTCGCCGATGGACAATCCGCAGTTCCTCGCCACGACGATCGCCAACTTCCTCGGCTGGAAGCGCAGCGGCCCGGCGCCCAGCTACGCCGCGGCGCGGCCCCTCGGCGTCACCAAGTCGCAGTACCTGTTCCAGAGCCGCTGCAGCGCCTGCCACACGGTCGGCGAAGGTGACCGGGTGGGGCCCGACCTGATGGGGGTCACGAGCCGCCGCGAGCGCGGCTGGCTGACGCGTTACCTGAAGGAGCCGGAGCGCGTGCTGGCCGAGGGTGACCCGATCGCCACCAGCCTGTTCGCGAAATACAAGCAGGTCCGCATGCCGAACCTGGACCTGGGCACCGAGGACATCGCCGGCCTGCTGTCGTATCTCGAGGCGCGCAGCCGCAAGTGATGCGAGGAGCTCGAGGCCCTGCGCGGCATAATGGCCGCGCATGGCCTCCGTCGTATTCGCTGACCTGGTCGGCAGCACAGGCATCTTCGAGCGCCTGGGAGACGAGACCGCCGGACGCTTCGTCACCCAGTTCACCGCTGCGCTGGCCAAGATCTTCGAGCAGCACCATGGCCGCGTGGTGAAGCTGCTGGG
Organism: Ramlibacter sp.; assembly: GCF_035706265.1. Taxonomy (GTDB): domain Bacteria; phylum Pseudomonadota; class Gammaproteobacteria; order Burkholderiales; family Burkholderiaceae_C; genus Ramlibacter. The sequence continues at coordinate 7,952 of NZ_DASSVG010000372.1, forward strand.
CGACGGCCTGTTCGTCGTGTTCACGCAGGAGGAGCAGGCCGTCACGGCCTGCATCGGCATCCAGGAGCGACTGCAGCGCGAGCCGGTGCGCCCCGGCGGCATCGGCCGGCCGGTGCAGATGCAGATGGGCATCGAGTCGGGCGAGGTGGTGGAGATCGAGGGCGACTGCTTCGGCGATGCCGTCAACAGCGCCGCCCGGCTGGCCGACCTGGCCGGCGCGCAGCAGATCCTCGCCACCCAGCGCGTGCGCGCGGCATTGCCGGCGCCGCTGCAGGACCGGCTGCGCAGCCTGGGCCCCATGTACCTGCGCGGCAAGAGCGACGCCACCGAGGTGTTCCGGGTCGAATGGCTGCCGGAGCACGAAGCCGAAGCGACGGTGATGGGCGGCTCGCTCAGCGGCCACGTGCCGGCCGAAGCGCACCTGGAGATCACCATCGCCGGCCAGCGGCTCGAGCTGCGTCCGCGCGGCGATCCGATCACCCTCGGCCGCTCGATGACGGCGGACCTGCCGGTGAACGACTCGCGCGTCTCGCGCCTGCACGCCACGCTGGAATGGCGCGGCGGCCACTTCGTCCTGAGCGACGCCTCCAGCTTCGGCACCTGGGTCTACTTCGGCAACCAGCCGGAGCCGATGGTGCTGCGCCGCACCGAGTGCTACCTGGTGGGGCAGGGGCAGATCGCGCTGGGCTGCGACCGCAACGCGCCCGAGGCGCCGATCGCCAGCTTCTCCGTCACCAGCTGACGCGTTCCCATGGCGCTGGAGATCCACGTCGCCGGCCCGGGAGTGGAAGTCACCCGCAGGCTCGAGCCGGGCGATCCCGCCCTGATCCTCGGGCGCGACAGCGAGTGCGCGATCTGCCTGCCGGACCCGGAGCGCAACGTCTCGCGCCGCCACCTGAGCGTCTGGAACGAGGGCGACCAACTGCAGTTCCAGGTGCTGTCGGTCGTCAACGGCGTGCAGACCGCGGCCGGCGAGCTGCCGCCGGGCGCGCACGGCGTGCTGGCGGCCGGCGAGGTGCTGGGCGTGTCGGCTTACCGCATCCGCGTCGTGCCGGTCGACGTGGCGGCGGCTTCCCTGGACACCTGGGCCCGGCTGCGCGACCAGGCCGACCGGATGGCGCCCGCGCCGGCGGAGGACGATCCTTTCAGCGAGTGGGGCTTCCAGAGCACCTACGGCCCGGGCGGGCCGGGCGAACCTCTCCCCGGCGAAGGCCCGGCGCCGGCTTCGGACCTGCAGGCCTTCTTCGAGGGCCTGGGCTTCGAACCCGCCGGCGGCGTCGGCTTCACGCGCGCGGAGCTGCAGGCGATCGGGCGGGTCACGCGCATCGCGCTGCAAGGGCTGCTGCAGGCCAGCGAGGCCGCCGCTGCCATGCGCCGCGACACCCGCGCGGGCGAGCCGGGCGCGGCGCAGCGGCGCGAATCCAATCCGCTGCGCGCGGAGGCGCCGCTGGAGGCCAAGCTCGCCTACCTGTTCGGCGGCGCCGCAGCCAGTGCGGGCCGGCTGCCGCCGGAGCGCGCCGTCGCCCAGCTCGCCACCGAGCTGGCCGCCCACGAGCAGGCCATGGGGCAGGCGGTGCAGGAGGCTCTGCGCGGCGTGCTGGCCGACTTCGAGCCCGAGGCGCTCAGGAAGCGGCTGCCGGGCGGCAGCGGGCGCCTGTTCGGGGCGGCGCGGGCCTGGGAGGCGTTCGCCCGCGACTACGGCGAGCGCATCGCCGCGGAGCCGCCCTGGTTGCATTCCTTGCTGGACCGCCATTTCGTGCGGGCGTACGCGCGTGCACTCCTGCGTGCGAAACGCAACACAAGGTCCCCTTCCGACGGCTGAGGCGCTCGGCCTTGGGCAGGGGGTGCGGGCTAGAATGCGTTTCCACCTGTTGCGCCACGGGCCGAAGTGACTCTGAAAAAGCTGGGACGTTACGAAGTACTCCGCGTCATCGGCAAGGGGGCGATGGGTGTCGTGTACGAAGGGCGCGATCCCAACCTGGACCGGCGCGTCGCCATCAAGACGGTGAAGGTGGAGAACCTCTCGGAGGAGGCCGCCGCCGAATACGAGCACCGCTTCCGCACCGAGGCCCGCTCGGCCGCCCGCCTGCAGCATCCCAACATCGTCAGCGTCTACGACTCCGACCGCGACGGCAACGTCGCCTTCCTGGTCATGGAGTACATCCAGGGCGACGACCTCAAGCACCACCTGGACCGCGGCGAGCGCTACTCGCTGGAGCAGTCGCTCAAGATCGTGCGCGACCTGCTCAGCGCGCTGGACTACGCCCACAAGCAGGGCATCGTGCACCGCGACATCAAGCCGGCCAACCTGCTGATCGAGCCGGGCGGGCGGGTGAAGCTCACCGACTTCGGCGTGGCGCGCATCCAGGATTCGGGCGAGGCCACCCGCACCCAGGGCAGCATGATCGGCACCCTGAAGTACATGGCGCCCGAGCAGGTGCAGGGGCAGAAGATCGATTCGCGCGCCGACCTGTTCTCCGCCGGCGTGGTGCTCTACCAGCTGCTGACGGACAAGCGCCCGTTCGACGGCGACAACGACTTCTCGATCATCCACCAGATCATCGGCCACAACCCGGCGCCGCCCAGCAGCATCAATCCCAGGCTGCCGCCGGCGCTGGATGCGGTGGTGGCCCGCGCGCTGGCCAAGGACCGCGAGGAGCGCTTCGCCACCGCGCGCGACTTCGCCGTGGCGCTGCAGGCGGCGATCCGGCGCGCCGAAGACCAGACCGTGGTGCCGCCGCTCAATCCGCTGCGGCGCTCCGAGTCGCTGTCGCGGCCGCTGACCAGCCCCGGCACGCAGCCACCGGGTGGCACCGTCCCCGGCGGCGTGACGACGCCGGGCAGCCCCTCCACGGTGACGCAGGAGCTCGAGCTCGTCTACTGGAAGGACGTCAAGGACTCCACCGAGCCGGAGGAGCTGCAAGGCTTCCTCGAGAGATTCCCCGCCGGCATCTAAGCCGACCTGGCCCGGCGCCGCCTGCGCAAGCTGGCGAGCGGGGAACTGACGGTGGCCGCGGGTGCGACCCAGCCCGGCGCGACGCAGCCCGGGGTTACCCAGCCCGGCGCGACCCAGCCCACCGCGACGCAGCCCACCGCGACGCAGCCCACCGCGACGCAGCCCGGCGGCCGGGTCGCGCCGGCGGCTGCGGCCGGTGCGGCCTTTGCGCCCAGCGTCTTCCCCGACAGCGCCTTCCCCAACCTCGAGGCTGGGGCGCTGCCTTCCGAGCCGGCGCGGCCCGCGGCGGAATCCCCCACCGCCTTCCAGCCGACGCAGTGGATCGAGGAGGAATACACCCAGACCGTGGCCGAGCCGCCGCAGGGTGCCGGCGCGACGACGGCCGCGGAAGGCTTGGCGCGATCCGCTCCCGGCCAGCCGCAACCGGCCGCGGCGCCGGCTCTGGCCGGGAAGAAGAAGGCGCCGGTCGCCGTGCTGGCCGGCGTGGCCGTGCTGGTCGTGGCCGGCGTGCTGGCC
>NZ_DASSVG010000373.1:0-6716 GCF_035706265.1 Ramlibacter sp.
GCCCAGGCGCGCCTCGGGCAGCCCCAGCTTGGCTGTCGCGGCCACGACCCGCAGGTCGCAGGCCAGGGCCAGCTCGAGCCCGCCCCCGAGGGCCGCGCCGCCGATCTCCGCCAGCGACACCTTGCCGCTGCGCTCGATGCGCGCGAACACCTTCTGCATCGCCCGCGTCAGCGCCACCATCTGCGCGCGCCCGGCGTCGCTGGCGAAGCGCTCGCGCATCAGCGCCAGGTCGGCGCCGGCGCAGAAGGCCCGGCCGGCGCTGCGGATCCACAGCACGCGCACGTCGTCGCGCGCTTCCACCTCGTCGACGATGGCATCGAGCCGCGCGACCCAGGCGTCATCGATCGCGTTGACGGGTGGGCGGTCCAGCGTGGCGATCGCGATGGCGCCGTCGATGGCGAGCGTGATCGGATGGCGGGGCGTGTCCATCGCGACGCGCCTCAGTCGCCCTGGAACACCGGCGTCTGCTTCGCCACGAAGGCGTGGTAGGCGCGGCCGAAGTCCTTGGTCTGCATGCAGATCGCCTGCGCCTCGGCTTCGGTCTCCAGCGCCTGCTCGATGGTCTGGTTCCACTCCTGGTGCAGGCATTTCTTGGTCATGAAGTGGGCGAAGGCCGGCCCGTTGGCGAGCGTGAGCGCCATCTCGCGCGCCTTGCCCTGCAGGGCGTCGGCGGGCACCAGCTCGTTGAAGTAGCCCCAGGCCAGGCCCTCCTCCGCGCTCATCCCGCGGCCGGTGTAGAGCAGCTCCGAGGCGCGGCCGTGGCCGATGATGCGCGGCAGGATCGCGCAGGCGCCCATGTCGCAGCCGGCCAGGCCGACGCGCGTGAAGAGGAAGGCCGTCTTCGTCTTCGGCGTGCCGTAGCGCAGGTCGCTCGCCATCGGCAGGATCGCGCCCGCGCCGGCGCTCACGCCGTCCACCGCCGCGATGATCGGCTGCGGGCATTGCCGCATCTCCTTGACCAGGTTGCCCGTCATGCGGGTGAACGTGAGCAGGCCGTCCATCGGCAGGCCCACCAGCGGGCCGATGATGTCGTGCACGTCGCCGCCCGAGCAGAAGTTGCCGCCCTCGCCGGTGAGCACCACCACGCGCACGTCGTCGACGTACTGGAACTTGTGGAAGGTGTCGCGCAGTTCCGCGTAGCTGTCGAAGGTGAGCGGGTTCTTGCGCTCGGGCCGGTTGAGCGTGACGGTGGCGACGCGGTCGGCAACCTCGAGCTTGAAGTGCCTGGGGCGGAATTCGGAAGCCTTGAGCTTGTACATGGTGTCTCCTTTGGAAGTTCGGGGTGGCAGAGCGCAGGCTCGGTCGTAGGCTGGTGCTGACCGCGCGCAACGCGCGCCGGAAAGCCCAGCGATCAACCGGCGAGCGTCAGCCCGCCGCTCACGCTCAGCACCTGCCCGGTGACGAAGCTCGATTGCGCGCTGGCGAAGAAGAGGACGGCGTCGGCGATCTCCGAGGGCTGCGCGAGGCGGCGCATCGGCGTGGCCTTGACGAAGGCCTCCTGGTGCTTCTCGGGCACGGCCGCCAGCAGCGGCGTGGCGGTAGGGCCGGGGCAGACGCAGTTGACGTTGATGGCGTAGCGCGCCACTTCGCGCGCGAGGCTCTTGGTGAAGGCGATGGCGCCGCCCTTGGCGCCCGAATAGACCGTCTCGCCGAGGCTGCCGACGCGGCCCGCGTCGCTGGCCACGGTGACGATCTTGCCGCCCTGCCCCGCCTCGATCATCCCGCCGAGGAAGGCATGCGTGACGGCGATCGGCCCCATCAGGTTCAGGTCCACCACCTTGCGCCAGAACTCGGGCGTGTTCTCCAGGAAGGGCTGGATCTTCCCCCAGCCGGCGACGTTGGCCACGATGTCGACGCGCGCGGACTTGCGGTAGGCCTCGGTGCGGAAGGCGGCGACGGAATCGAGGTCGGTCACGTCCATGCGCAGGAACTCCGCCTGCCCGCCCTGGGCCCGGATCTCCTTCGCGGCGGCCTGGCCGCCCTCTTCCGCGATGTCGGCCAGCAGCACGAAGGCGCCGGCCTCGGCGAGCTTCTGCGCGGTGGCGCGGCCGATGCCCGAGGCGGCGCCGGTGACTACGGCGGTCTTGCCCTTGAGTTGCATGAGCTTGTCTCCAGACGGTGGTGGTGAGCGAATGAATGCTCGTTCAGTCACCGGCCCCGGGTCCTTGCGCGAAATCAAAGGTCACGCCGCACACCGCCTAGGGATTGCCCGCAAACGGCCGAGCATTGCGCGTGGCATTGCCCTCGTCCACAGGGGCCCGCCGCGGCATCGCTTCCTGCAAAGCGCCCCCCGTGCCGCGAAGCAAAGGCTATATTGGCCGCCGCAACAGAAGGACAACAGCGATGGCGCTGCAGATGCTGTGGGAGGCGCGCGCATGCGTTTCGTGATCTTCGGGCTCACCGTCAGCTCTTCGTGGGGCAACGGCCATGCGACGCTGTGGCGCGGCTTGTGGCGGGCGCTCGCGCGGCGCGGCCACACCATCGACTTCTTCGAACGCGACCTGCCCTGGTACGCCGGCGCGCGCGACCTGCACGCGCTGCCCGGCGGCGAGCTGCTGCTCTATCCCGACTGGGAAGCGGTGCGCGAACGGGCCGCGCGCGAACTGCGCGACGCCGACGTGGCGATGGTCACCTCCTACTGCCCCGACGGCATCGCTGCCGCGCAGCTGCTGCTCGACGCGCCGTCCGCGGCCCTGCACGTGTTCTACGACCTCGACACGCCGGTCACGCTGGAAAACGTGCAGGCCGGCCGCGCCGTTCCCTATCTCGGCCCGCGCGGCCTGCGCGACTTCGACCTCGTCCTCAGCTACACCGGCGGCCCGGCGCTGGAGCAGTTGCGCACGCTGCTCGGCGCGCACGCGGTGCACACCTTGTACGGCCACGTCGACCCGCAGGTGCATCGCCGGGAAGCGCCGCGCGAGAACTACCGCAGCGCGCTCTCGTACCTGGGCACCTACGCGGCCGACCGGCAGGCGGCCCTGGAGGAACTCTTCATCGAGCCCGCGCGTCAGCGGCCCGGGCTCACTTTCCTCATCGGCGGCGCACAGTACCCGGCCGAGTTTCCCTGGAGCGCCAACATCCACTTCGTGCGCCACATGCCGCCGGCGGAGCATCCGGCCTTCTTCTCTTCCTCGCGCCTGACGCTGAGCGTCACGCGCAAGGCGATGGCGGACAACGGCCACTGCCCGTCGGGCCGCCTGTTCGAGGCCGCCGCCTGCGGCACGCCGGTGCTGAGCGACTGGTGGGAAGGCCTGGACGGGTTCTTCGCGCCGCAGAGCGAGATCCTCGTCGCGCGCAGCACGCAGGAGGCGCTGGACGCGCTGGACCTGGAGGACGCGCAGCTCGAACGCATCGCCCGCGCCGCGCGCGAGCGGGTGCTCGCGCAGCACACGTCCGACCATCGCGCGGCCGAACTCGAAGACCTGCTGGAGCGCGCGCGCACGCCGGCGCTGGCGGCCTGACCAACGACGCACAGGGAGCATCCAAGCATGTGGGGCATCATTCCGGCCGCGGGCATGGGCACGCGCATCCAGCCGCTCGGCTTCTCCAAGGAGCTGCTGCCCGTGGGCAGCAGCATGGACGGCGAGGTGGAGCGGCCGCGCGCCGTGAGCGAATTCCTGGTCGAGCGCATGCTGCGCGCGGGCACGCAGCGCATCTGCTTCGTGGTCGGCCCGGGCAAGTCCGACATCGTGCAGTACTACGGCTCGAGCCTGCGCTCGGCCGACATCTGCTACGTGGTGCAGCCGCAGGCCGGCGGCCTGTGCGACGCCATCTTCCGCGCCTGCCCGCTGATCCGGCCGGACGAGCCGGTGGTGGTGGGACTGCCCGACACCATCTGGTTCCCGGAGGACGGGCTCGCCGCCCTGCCCGACGACGTGCTCTCCTTCCTGCTGTTCCCGGTCGACCGGCCGCAGGCCTTCGATGCGGTGGTCACGGACGATGAGGGCCGCGTGCAGGAGATCCAGGTCAAGCACCCCGACGCGAAGTCGAACTGGATCTGGGGCGCCTTCCGCATGCCCGGCGCCGTGCTGCACGAACTTCACGCGCTGTGGGAGGAGCGCGGCCGGCGCGACGAATACATCGGCACGCTGGTGAACGCCTACCTGCAGCAGGGCGGGCGCGCCGTCGGCGTGCGCGCCGGCGAGGCCTATGTCGACGTCGGCACCGTGCACGGCTACCGGCAGGCACTGACGCTGCTGGCCAGCCGGCAGCCGGCCAGGGAGGAAAGCGCGCCGCGGCCCACCACCATCTGCAGCCACGCCGGCCAGCCGCTGGCGAAGGAGAGGACGGAGAGCACGCCCACCGCGCCCTGGTCGCCGGCCGCCCACGGCGCGCCGCAGGGCGAGGCCGGCAGCGCCCGCCCCGTCGCGCCGCCCGCGCGCGAGAGGCGCCGCTTCACCCGCAGCGAGATCGAGGACGGCGTGCGCAAACTCGGCGACTGGTTCCAGAACCTGGACCTGTACGGCGTGCGCACGGCGCCCGCGCACTTCCTCGGCGACTTCCCGATGATCAAGTGGAAGCGCTTCTCGCACGTGATCCCCGAGGACCTCACCGGCAAGTCGGTGCTGGAGATCGGCTGCAACGCCGGCTTCTATGCCTTCGAGATGAAGAAGCGCGGGGCGAGCCGCGTGGTCGCGATCGACTTCGACGACTACTACCTGGACCAGGCCCGCTTCGCCGCCGAAGTGCTGGGCTTCGACGACGTGGACTTTCGCCGCATGTCGGTGTACGACGTGGGCGCGCTGCGGGAGAAGTTCGATCTCGTGCTGTTCATGGGCCTGGTCTACCACCTGCGGCATCCGCTGCTGGCGCTGGACCTGGTGCACGAGCACGTGGCCGGCGACCTGCTGGTCTACCAGTCGCTGCAGCGCGGCAGCCCCGAAGTGGAGCCGCTGCGCGAGGACTACGACTTCTGGGAGACCGACGTCTTCGACCGGCCCGGCTACCCCAAGCTGCACTTCGTGGAGAAGAAGTACTCGCACGACGAGACCAACTGGTGGGTCCCGAATGCCGCCTGCAGCGCCGCCATGCTGCGCAGCGCCGGCTTCCAGGTGCTCGCGCACCCGGAAGAGGAAGTGTTCCTGTGCAAGCGGGTGGAGGTGCCGCCCGGGCCCGACGGGCCGCGCGCGGTCTATCCCGCCGCCGGCCGCTGAGGGCCGCCCGCCACCTGCGCATCCGGTTTCACTTGGCGCAGCAGCGCCATCATCTCGCCCTCGATGCGCTCCATCGCTTCGCGCGTGTCACCCTCGAAGCGCAGCGTGAGCACAGGCGTGGTGTTGGACGCCCGCACCAGCCCGAAGCCGTCGGCCCAGTCGACCCGCAGGCCGTCGATGGTGGACACCTGCGCGCCGGGAAAGCGGGCCCGCGCGACCAGGGCCGCGGCCACGCGGTGCGCCTCGCCCTCGGCGCAGGGCACGTGCAGCTCCGGCGTGGCGACGCTGGCAGGCAGCGCCTCCAGCACCGCGTTGGCATCGGGGTGCCGCGACAGGATCTCCAGCAGGCGGCAGCCGCCGTAGGTGGCGTCGTCGAAACCGTACCAGCGCTCGCCGAACACGATGTGGCCGCTCATCTCGCCGGCCAGCGGCGCCTGCAGTTCCTGCATGCGCGCCTTCAGCAGGGGATAGCCGCTGCGGAACATCACCGGCTGCCCGCCCGCCGCTGCGATGGCCGGCGCGAGCCGCTGCGTGCACTTGACGTCGAACACGATGGGGGCGCCCGGCACGCGCGAGAGCACGTCCTGCGCCAGCAGCATCAGCTGCCGGTCGGGGAAGATGGTCTTGCCGCTGCGCGTGACCACGCCCAGGCGATCACCGTCGCCGTCCAGCGCCAGGCCCAGCTCGGCGCCGGTATCGCGCACGGCCGCGACCAGGTCGCGCAGGTTCTCCGGCCGGCTCGGGTCCGGATGGTGATGGGGAAAGTTGCCGTCCACCTCGGTGTACAGCTCGATCACTTCGCAGCCCACGGCGCGGAACACGGCGGGCGAAGTGGCGCCGGGCACGCCGTTGCCGCAATCCAGCACGATCTTCATCGGCCGCGCGAGCCGGATGTCGGACGCAATGCGGTCCCGGTAGGCCGCGAACACGTCGTGCTGCCGCACCTGCCCCGGCCGGGCCGCCGCCGGGGCAGCATCCTCCTCGATGGTCCGGCGCAGCTGCTGCAGCTCCTCGCCGCAGACCGCACGGCCCTGCAGCATCAGCTTGAAGCCGTTGTCGTCGCGCGGGTTGTGGCTGGCCGTGACCTGCACGCCGCAGTGCGCCAGCGTGCTGGCAGCGAAGTACAGCATCGGCGTGCTGGCCATGCCGATGTCGATCACGTCGACGCCGCTGGCCACCAGCCCGCGCAGCAGCGCCGCATGCAACGCAGGCCCGCTGAGCCGGCCGTCGCGCCCCGCGGCCACGCTCGTCTCGCCGTGCGCGCGCGCCAGCGCGCCGTAGGCGCGGCCGAGCGCCTCGGCCAGCGGCGCGTCGAGCGTCGCCGGCACCACGCCGCGGATGTCGTAGGCCTTGAACAGACCGGGGGGAATGCGCATGGGGAAGGTCCTTCCGCTCGGGCCGGGCCATTCTAGGTGGGCCCGCAGCGCGCGTGGGGCTGCGCCGGCGCGGTCGCGGTGGGAGGCCGCCTCACTCCGCCTTGTGGATCTGCGCCCTCTCGATCACCGGGCCCCCGTGCTGCAGCCCGGAGCGGACCAGTTCGCGCAGTTCCTCGCCGGGACTGCC
>NZ_DASSVG010000374.1:0-3409 GCF_035706265.1 Ramlibacter sp.
CTCGGCGATCCAGCCCCTTTCCCATTCCGGGTCGAACTCGCGCAGGTACTTCGCCGCGATATCGGCCACCAGCGCCTCGAATTCCGTGGTGAAGCCGTATTCGCGCGCGTACAGCTCGCCGTGCATCTGCACCACCCAGCCCAGGTCGCCGGGGCGCGGCTCGCGCAGCACGATGCGGGGCGCGGCGGCGGAGGCCGGCTCGAGCATCCGGTGCACCGTGTGCATGGCGGCGATCAGGCGCGGACGCGCCGCGGCGGGCACGGTGGCCAGCAGCGCCGCGGCCTCGTCGCGCGAGCGCTGCTGCAGCGGCGCGAAGGCGGCATGGCCTGCTTCCGTCAGGCGCAGCAGGCTCTGGCGGCCGTCGTGCGGGGCCGCCTCGCGCGCCACCCAGCCGGCCTGCTCGAAGCGGCGCAGGATGCGGCTCACGTAGCCCGGGTCGAGCCCGAGGCCGCGTACCAGGTCGCGGGCGGGCAGCGGCGGCTGGTGCGCGAGCTCGTACAGCACCCGGACTTCGGTGAGGGTGAAGTCGGTGTCGAGATAGCGCCTCAGCACGCCGATGCGCTGGGTGTAGAAGCGGTTGAAGGCGCGCACCGCCTTCACGTGGGAGGGGGCGACGCGGCCGGAAGGACTGCCTGGCATGGCGTGCGAGTGTCGGCCAAATGCTTGCCGCAGTCAACGATCGGCGCCGCCGCCGGCCGGCCTTGCCGGGGCCCGCCGCGCCGCTATCATCCTGCGGCCATGGGGCCCGACTTCCGCCGCGAACTGGAGACCCTGCGCCCGGAACTGGTGCGCTATGCCGCGCGCGTGCTGCGCGCGCCCCAGTCGGCGGAGGACGCCGTGCAGGAGACGCTGCTCGCCGCGCTGGCGGCGCCCGCGTCCTGGGACGGCCGTTCCAGCCTGCGCACCTGGCTCACCGGCATCCTCAAGCACAAGTGCATCGACGTGGTGAGGCGCGAGCAGCGGGAGGCGCCGCTGGATGCGCCCCAGGCCGAGGCCGCGGCGCAGGAATTCGAGTCGCTGTTCGACGAGCACGAGCACTGGCGCGAGCATCCCCACGAGTGGCAGACACCGGAGGCGTCGCTGCAGCAGAAGGAATTCCGGCGCGTGCTGGAGTCCTGCCTCGCGCACCTGCCGCGCCGCACCGTGCAGGTGTTCCTGCTGCGCGAGCAGATGGGGCGCGAGATCGAGGAGATCTGCCGCGACCTCGGGCTGAGCGCCGCCAACTGTTCCGTGCTGCTGCACCGCTCGCGCATGGCCTTGCGCCTGTGCCTGCAGAAGAACTGGTTCCGGGCATGAACATGCGCCTGTCCTGCCGGCGCGCGACCGAGCTGCTGTCGCAGCAGCTCGATCGCGAGCTCTCGCTGGAGGAGAAGGCGGCGCTGAAGGCGCATCTGCTGATCTGCCGGGGCTGCCGCGCCGTCGACCAGCAGTTCCGCTTCCTGCGCGAGGCGGTCCGCAGCCTGGGCGGCTCCGACGATCCGCCTAGTCCCGGCTGACGATCGGGCAGTTGACCACGAAATCGGCCGCGGCGAAGCGCGCACCGTCCGGGCCGGTGATGCGGCCGTCCTGCGCCAGGTTCTCCACCTGGCCGAAATCCGTCTGCCGCAGGTTGCGGCCGGTGGCCACGGCGTTGGCGCTCCATTGGGCCGGATACACGTCCCACAACGGGCTGTAGCGTCCCTGCTTGGGATTCCAGAACAGCACGTTCAGCGGCGACAGGCCGTCCAGCAGCGCCGAATTGAGGCCTTGCCGCTGCGGATTGGCAGCGCCGGTCTGGCCGTTGACGAAGGCAGCCAGGCTGGCCCGCGCGGAATCGGTGCCGTCGCCCCCGGCGCGCGGCGCGAACTTCAGCTGCGGCGCGAAGGTGACGTTCTCCAGCGCCGCGACGGCGGGATCCGAAGCGTCGGTGGACAAGTACAGGACGCCGCGGCCGCCCTGGAAGCCGCGGGTGAGCTCCATGCGCACGGTGTAGGTGCCCAGGTCCATGCCGCGCACCTTGGCCGCCTGCCCCGTGAAGTTGGCGATGTGCGGCGCATTGAGGATCACGCCGTTGGGCAGCTGGATCAGCGGGCTGTAGCCGATCTCGCCCACCGCGCCGGGGTCGGCCAGCGAGGGCGGGAAGCCCGCCGGGCCGGGGATGACGCGCCGCTGGAAGGAGAAGTCCACCGTGGCCGGGAACTGCACCACCCCGTTCGCATCGACGGACACCTTCTGGGCGGCCTGCGTGCCGCGCACGTTGGCGAGCTTCTGCGAATGGTTCACCCCGCGCCGCTCCGCGTCCTTGCCGTCGGAGCTGTCGAGGACGATGTACCAGACGTCGGTGTTGCCGTGCCGGCCGCGGTACAGCGGGAAGGTCGCCGTGTCGTCCGCGTGTTCGGTCGCGCTGGTGATGAACAGCGTGCGCTCGTGCGCGGCCGCCGGTGCCGCGGCGGTGGCGAACAGCGTGGCGAACAGGGCGCAGGCCGCCATCCGGGCTGCCAGTGTCTTCATGGAGGTTCCCTTTCAGTGAAGCGGCCGCACCATGCGGTCGCACTTCCTTGGTCGGGAAAGGCGCGCGCTTCTTGCACGCGCGCGGCGATGTCCCTGCCCGGTGCGGGGTCGCTCAGAGCAGCCGGCGCAGCAGCCGCAGGATGCGCTCGGCGCGCGCGCCGTAGGGCGGGCGCATCAGGTCGTTGCCGGACCAGCGCGCCTGCTCGAACACCGGCTTCTCCAGCGAGAAGCGGCGGAAGCCGTGCTCGCCGTGGTAGGCGCCGATCCCGCTTTCACCCACGCCGCCGAAGGGCAGGTTCTCCTGCGCGATGTGCAGCAGCACGTCGTTGACGGTCACGCCGCCGGCGAGCGTGCGCGTCAGCACCTGCTGCCGGTGCGCACGGTCGCGCCCGAACCAGTAGAGCGCCAGCGGCCGCGGGCGCGCGTTGACGAAGCCGATGGCTTCCTCGGGCGAGTCGCAGGCCACCAGCGGCAGCACCGGGCCGAAGATCTCCTCGCGCATCGCGGCCAGGTCCGGTTGCGGGTCGAGCAGCAGCACCGGCGCGAACGTGCGGCTCGCTGCCCCGTCGGCCTCCTCCCCTATCCGCAGCACGCGCGCGCCCGCCGCTTCGGCTTCGCGCACGAGGCCCTGCAGCCGTGCGAAATGGCGGTCGTTGACGATGCTGGTGTAGTCGGGGTTGCCGGCGAAGCGCGGGTACATGCGGCGCACCGCCGCCGTGAACGCCTCGACGAACGCATCGCGCGCGGCGCGCGGCAGCAGCACGTAGTCCGGCGCGATGCAGGTCTGGCCCGCGTTGAACAGCTTGCCGGCGGCGATGCGCTGCGCCGCCTGCACCACGTCGGCGCTGGCGTCGAGGATGGCGGGCGACTTGCCACCGAGCTCCAGCGTCACCGGCGTGAGATTGGCCGCGGCGGCCAG
>NZ_DASSVG010000375.1:0-5656 GCF_035706265.1 Ramlibacter sp.
GTATCATGGCTCGGATCTTCCCGCCCTTCGTCAGAGAGATTTCCATGAGCAGCATCGACATCGAGCAGCGTGGCGCCGTCGCCCTGGTCACCATGAACAATCCCGCCGGCCGGAATGCGCTGGATTTCGACATGCGGCGCGCGCTGCTGGAGGCCTTTCGCCGGCTGGCCGAGGACGAGGCCGTGCGGGCGGTGGTGCTAACCGGTGCCGGCAATGCCTTCTGCGCGGGCGCCGACGTCGGCAAGATGGGCGGGCGCGACCTGGCCGGATCGCGCCAGCGCATGAAGACCATGCACGCCATGGTGCGGGCGCTGCACGGCCTGGACAAGCCGGTGGTGGCCGCCGTGCGCGGGCCTGCAGTGGGAATCGGCTTCAGCCTGGCCATGGCCTGCGACGTGGTCGTCGCCGCACCGGACGCCAATTTCTCGCAGGTGTTCAGCAAGGTGGGCCTGGCGCCCGACGGCGGCGCGATCTGGTTCCTGGCCCGGCAGATGGGGTTTTCGCGCGCGCGGGAGCTGGTCTACAGCGCACGCAAGCTGACGGGGCAGGAGGCGCATGCCCTCGGTCTGGTGCAGCGGCTGGTGCCGGCGGAGCGGGTGCTGGACGAGGCGCTGGTACAAGCCGAGGAATACGCGCAGGGCCCCGGGCTTGCGCTCGCCATGGCCAAGCAGTTGTTCGCGGCCAGCGTGGCGCCGAGCCTGGAGCAGTTCCTGGAAATGGAATTGCTGGTGGGCCCGCAGCTCTCCCAGACGGCAGACCATGCGGAGGGGCGGGCCGCGTTCGCGGAGAAGCGGAAGCCGCGGTTCACGGGCCGGTGAGCGAGTTGCCGGTGCTGTCGCCGCGCCCTACAAGGCGCTCGCGCCGCCCAGGATCACCGTACTCTGGCTCGAGAGCACTCCGCCATTGCCATGCGCGATGGCGGTTTCGCATTGCTGCACCTGCCGCTTGCCGCATTCGCCGCGCACCTGCCGCACGGCTTCCATCAGCACGAAGAGGCCGAACATGCCGGGGTGGCAGTAGGACAGGCCGCCGCCATTGGTGTTGACCGGAAGCTTCCCTCCCGGTGCGATCGCGCCCTCGATCACGAAGCGGCCGCCCTCGCCCTTGGGGCAGAAGCCGAGGTCTTCCAGGAACAGCAGCGTCGTGATGGTGAAGGCGTCGTAGACCTGCACCACGTCGATGTCCTGCGGCTTCAGGCCGGCCATCGCGTACGCTTGCGCGCCGGAGCTGACCGCGCCGGTGACCGTCAGGTCCGGCATGCTGCTGATGTTCTGGTGGCTGATGGTCTCGCCCACGCCCAGGACGTAGGCCGGCGGCTTGCGCAGCGACTTCGCGCGCTCGGCCGAGGTCATCACCAATGCGCCGCCGCCGTCGGTGACCAGGCAGCAGTCGCGCACCGTGAGTGGATGGCTCACCATGCGCGCGCCCAGCACCTGTTCCACCGTGAGCGGTTCCTTTTCCCAGGCCGCGGGATTGAGGAGCGCCCACTGGCGCGCCGCCACGGCGATCTGCGCCAGTTGCTCGCGGGTGGTGCCGTACTGGTGCATGTGGCGCGAGGCGGCCAGCGCATAGGCGCTGGCGGGCGTCACCGGCCGGTAGGGGGTCTCGTAGGGGTTGTACTCGCGCGGCGCCACATTCTTGCGCCCGGCGCTGCGCTGGGTGCTGCCATAGGCGATCACGGCGACCTCGCACAGGCCCGCCTCGATCGCCGCCTGGGCATGCGCCACGTGCGTCATGAAGGACGAGCCGCCCATCATCGTGCAGTCCTGGTAGCGCGGCTTCAGGCGCAGGTACTCGCACAGCGCGGTGCTGGGCATGCGGCTCTGGCCGGCGGCGGCGAACACGCCGTCCACGTCGGCCAGCGTGAGGGCGCAATCCGCCAGCGCCCGGTGCACGCCCTGCGCCATCAGGTCGATCACGCTCATGCCGGCGGCGACTTCGCCCAGGTCCGATTCGGCCACGCCGACGATGGCGGCCGAGCCGCGGGTGACAGTGACGCTCATGCGGCCTCCACGGGGTCGAACACCGGGTAGGGGCCCTCGTCGCCCTCGGCCGGATGCACGCGCACCTTCACCCGCATGCCGATGCGCACCTGGTCGGCGGGAACCGATTCGACCCTGCTCATGAGGCGAAAGCCCTCGTCCATGTCGATCAGTGCCACGTTGTAGGCCGGCTCGCCCTTGGGCGAGATGAAGGTCGTCGCGTAGACGGTACCCAGGCCGCGGCTCGTGGCCCAGCGCAGCTCGCCACGGTAGCCGGCGGGTGCGGCGACGCGCGGGTAGAACAGCGCGCGCCCGGCCTCGTCCACCTGGCAGGCCAGCTCGCCGCGGGCGAGGAAGGCGCGGTACTGCTCCAGCGGCGAGGCCGCCAGCCGCGCCGGGCTGAAGGAAGTCGATTCGGTCATGCTTTCTGCTTCGCGATGAGAGCGTCGACGGCGATGATGCGCGTGCCGGCGCAGATGAGGGGATTCACGTCCAGTTCCGCGATGTGCTCGCGCTGGTCGGCCGCCAGCTCGGAAATGCGGGCGATCGCCTCGGCCAGCCGCTCCAGGTCGACCGGCTCGGTGCCGCGGAAGCCCTGCAGTGCGCGCTGTGCCTTCAGCTCGCCCAGCATCCTGCGCGCCTCGCGCGGGCCCACCGGCGCCAGCCGCACCGAGGTGTCCTTCAGCAGCTCGACGAAGATGCCGCCGAGGCCCACCACCACCATGGGGCCGAACTGCGGGTCGACCCGCGCGCCAACCATGATCTCGGTGCCCTGCGGCACCATCGGCTGCACCAGCACGCCGCTGATGCGCGCAGGCGGCGACACCGCCTGCGCGTTGCGCATGACCTCGTCGAAGGCCTTTCGCACTTCCTCCTCGGTCTTCACTCCCAGGCGGATCACGCCGGCCTCGGTCTTGTGCGGGATGTCGGGCGACTCCACTTTCAGCACGACCGGGAAGCCGAGTTCGCGCGCCGCGGCCGCGGCTTCGTCGGCGGACTGTGTCAGCACGTCGCGCACCACCGGCACGCCGTAAGCGGCCAGCACTTCCTTGCCCTCGCGCTCGGTGAGCGTCGCGTTGGGTGAAGCGGCGAGCAGGGCGGCGGCGCGCTCGCGGGCCTGCGCGGGCGCCACGCGACCCTCGGCCCGGGCGTGCTCCCGCAGCCAGTCGCTGCGCTTGTGCCACGCGCCGAGCGCCGCCATGCAGTGGTTCATGGAGCGGAAGGTCGCGACGTGCGGGTTCTGCTCGCTCTCGATCGCCCCCGGGCCTTCCAGGTGCTGCGTCATCCAGACGTTGCAGGCGATCTTGCCGTGCTCCGCCGCCGCCTTGCCCAGCGTCTCGATGCGGGCAGTGGCCGGCGCATAGGCGAAGGTGTGGGGCACCACCAGCGCACCGTACTGCGGGTCCGCCATCAGGGCCTCGAAGCAGTCGTGCAGGTCCTTGGGCGTCGACAGCACCTGCGCCGTCATGTCGCACGGGTTGCCCGGTGCGCCGTACTCCGGGATCAGCCGTTCCAGCACCGCCATGGTGGCCGGCGTCGGATGCGGCAGTTCCACGCCGTGCAGCTCCGCCTTGTCGGCCAGCATGATGCAGGCGCCGCCCGAGACGGCCGCGACCGCGACGCCGCGTGCCTGGGGCGGCGGCGCCTTGGCGAAGAAGGTGCAGGTGTCGAGCAGGGCCTCGAGTTCGTCGACCATGATCACGCCGGCTTGCTCGAAGGCGGCACGGTAGGCGGCCTGCGACCCGGCCACGGAGCCGGTGTGCGAAACGGCGGCCTGGGCGCCTCGTTCGCTGGTTCCCAGCTTGTGCACGACCAGCGGCTTGCCGGCTTCGTGGCACAGCGCGGCCGCGGTGAGGAAGCGCGCCGGGTCGGACATGCCCTCGAACACGCAGGCTACCGCCTTGCAGGCCGGATCGGCGGCGAGGTAGGCCACCTGGTCGGCCACGTCGATGTCGCTCGCGTTGCCGCAGGTGAGCATGTGGCTCAGCGCCGTTCCGTGCTCCTGGGCCTGGGCGAGGGCCGCGCCCACCGCGCCAGATTGGCTCACCAGGCCGATCGCGCCCGGCCGCGGTGCGCCCTTGAAGGAGGCGGTGCCGAAGGTGCCGACGACGCCGAGGCCGTAGTTCATGAAGCCGACGCAGTTGGGGCCGACGAGGCGCATGTTCGCCCTGCGCGCGATCGCCACGAGGCGCTGCTGCTGGGCAACGCGCTCGGGCTGGCCGGTCTCGCCGAAGCCGGAGGAGAACAGCACCACGCCACCGACGCCGCGCTCGGCGCACTCGGTCACGATGCCCTCGACGGCATCGCGTGGGACGGCGATGAAGACGCAATCGGGTGTCTCCGGCAGGGCAGCGATGGACGGGTAGCAGCGCTGCTCGCCGATGCGCTCGTACTTGGCGTTGACCATGTACACCGGCCCGGCGAAGCGGCCCGGTCCGGCGATGTTGGCGTAGGTGATCGAGCCGAACGCGGCCGGGTTGGTGGAGACACCCACCACGGCGATGCTGCGCGGGGAGAAGGTGCGCGCCAGTTCGTCCGGGCGGTACAGGGGGCGGGAGGCGGGGGCAGTCATCATGGCAGCCGAGCGGAATTCCGCGCTACGGAAGATGATTCATTATAGGTGCCACTCGTCCTGCCCGCAAGCGAAGTTCCGTTTGACGAACTTAGTTCCACGTGCAAGAATCAGATCCATTCCAGCCAACCCCGCACAGCGAACCACCATGAGCACAGACAGCTGGGAGCTCTCCGAGGAGCTCCGCCAGATCCAGGACACCGTGAGCCGCTTCATGGCCGCGGAAGTGAAACCCGCCGAGGACAAGCTGCCCCACGATGCCTACGAGCTGCCGGCCGACGTGCTCGACCGCCTGCAGACGAAGGCGCGTCAGATCGGCCTGTGGTGCGTGCGCTCCCCGGTGGAATACGGCGGCGCCGGCCTCAGCCTGCTGGGCCAGGCCGTGGTGGCCGAGGAGGCTGCCAAGTGCCGCATGGGTGCGTATGTGCCGGCGTGTGGCGCCTTCGGTGCCGATCCCCCCAACGCGATCTGGCTTGGAACGAAGGACCAGATCGAGCGCTACGGCGTGCCCGGCATCCGGCAGGGCAAGAAGATCTACTTCGCCATCAGCGAAGCTTCCGGCGGTGCCGACCCCGCGCGCTCGATCCGCGCCCGCGCGGTGCGCAAGGGCGACAAGTACGTCCTGAACGGCAGCAAGATGTGGATCACGGGCGCCCAGGGCGCCGACTGGGGCATCGTGTTCGCCCGCACCGGCGAGCAGGGTGACCGCGGCGGCATCACGGCCTTCATCGTCAAGGGCAACCCCGAGGGGATGAGCCTGAAAAAGATCCCCGTGATCCGCTCCTACGCCCCCTACGAGATCACGTTCAAGGATGTGGAGATCCCGGTGGAAGACCGGCTGGGCGAGGAGGGCCAGGGCTTCGCCATCTGCGAGAAGTGGCTGATCGAAGGCCGCATCCCCTACGCCGCCGGCACGATCGGCGTCGCGCAGGCGGCGCTGCAGATCGCGATCGACTGGGCCAAGGAGCGCGAGACCTTCCGCACCAAGCTGGCCGACAAGCAGGCCATCCAGTGGATGATCGCCGACAGCGAGATGGAGCTGCGTGCCGCGCGCTTGCTCACCTGGCAGGCGGCGTGGATCGCCGACCTGGGTCGCGGGGGC
>NZ_DASSVG010000376.1:0-2581 GCF_035706265.1 Ramlibacter sp.
GGGTACTATCGCCTTAACTCAGGCAGCCACAAGGGCTTGAGTTTCTCGCGATTTCACGGACGCCTCGCGGCGTTCGGCTGACCTCACCACGGCCAATGGCGTCCCCCCGAAATAGGGGTTCGTCAGACGTGGGTCGGCGGGGGCACCCCGGCTCCCGGTTCGGCACGGGCTAGAGGCCCGCACCCGTCGCTCCCCGAACTCGCGCACGAGTTCGGCAAGGATCGCCGCCTTCCCCTGGAACAGCCAACCATTGGGGCGCGCACGGCGCGCTTCGATGTTGGCCGCCGCATTGAGGTCGGCATGCATGCGATGGCCGCACCAAAGACACATGAAGGTCTTCTGGTCGCGACGGTTTCGTTTGTCTCCGTACCCACAGCAGGAACAGGCTTGGCTGCTGTAGGCGGGATTGACCTCGGCGGTCGTGATCCCGAACCGCTCCTCCAGGTCCTTGAGCTTGGCCTGGATGATGGAGCGCCCGCAGTTGCGCAGGATCGCGTTGAGGCGCTTCGACAGGGCGGCTTGCCGGAAGTCCAGCCGTTCGAGGACCAGTTCCTTGGGCTGGCCCTGCGCGACGAGGCGGTTCAGGACGCGCCCGATCTCCGTCCGCAGGAAGCCGCGCACGTCTTCCGCCAAGGCGCGGTAGCGCTTGCTGTCGCGTGGCTTGCGCCGGGCGCGTTGCTGGCTGGCGGCGATCATGGAAATCAGCGCATCGTACCGCTTTAGCCGCGTCAACCATCCTTGACCCAGCAACTGGCCTTGCGATGTGGCGAACAACGTGGACAGCCCGAAGTCCAGAGCGATCACGCCGTGGCCATCGTAGCCGGCGCGGCTTTTGGCGCAGACCTCGCCCATGTCGGTGACGACGCCGAAGGTCAGCCGCCCGTCCCGCTCGTTGATCTGAATGCCGTTGGTGACGCGGCCCGGACGCCGGTCATGATAGGCATAGGTGAGGAGCGGGACGGCGATCTTCCGTCCCTTGTCCAGCGTCGACAAGTTGACCCACAAGTCAACCCGACCGCCCTGGGTCGCCTTAACCGGACGCGCGATGCTGCCCGCCCGGTGGTCGAGGCGCATGGAGAGGCGCGACAGGTTCGGACGGCGGTGCTTGGCCATGACGTGGCGCATGATCGCGCGCGCCAGCCGCCGGACGCTTTCGGGAATGGCTTCTCCCGAAGTTTTCATCACCACGTCCTCGCGCCGAAACCACGCGCCCAGGACGTTGATGGTGTGGAGCATGTGCCTGGTGTCGGGCGGCAGGTTGCTGCGATGCACCGCATCGCGGAACTCGTTGGCCCGGTTCGACAGCCAGCCCTGCAACTGCCCGACCACCTGCCAGCGGCACATCTGGACGCGGTTGGCCGCGCCGATCACGGCGGCGAAGGTCACCTTGTCAAGATCGTGGTTCTTGTCGAACCGGCCCGTCTCGAAGAACAGCCGCCACTGCTCGCGCCCCAGCAGCACCGCGCCTTTGCGGTAGGCCGCGAGCAGCGCCCGCACCGCCGTCTCCTTGCCCGCCGTCAGGTTCGACGGCAGCAGGTCGGTGCGATGGACGGGCAGGTGCTCGGGCTTCCGGCGGGCCATCAGACGGCTCCGGTGAGGAAGTCGTAAGGCAACGTGCGCCCAATGCCGTTGCGCACGAGCCGCGCCATGCGCTCCAGGCAGGCGTCGGCCTGGCGGTTCCAGCGGAAGGCGGCCTCGCCGGCGTAGCGGCCGAGGTGCTTGGGTGAGACGAAGTGGAACACACCGGCGACGGCGCGGCCCAGGAAGCCGTTGAAGGATTCGACGCGGTTGACGGGGACTCGGTGCCCAGTCTCTTCGTCGGTGCGGGCATACTCCTTCTGGCTGTGGTTCACCGACAGGTGGGCACGTTCCGCGCCCAGGTGCTTGTCGGCCGGGAGACCGTCCGTCATCGCTATGGCGTCCGGCTCCAGCACGCCGTTCAACGCTTCGGCAACGGCAATCTGGCCGTGGGTTGGAATGCCACCACGTCGCCGCCGCGCTCGGCGGCAACCAGCAGCAATGGACGCCTCGTGCCGCGCCCCTTGGGATTGGGTGGCGGGGCGCGGTCGCCGTCGGTGTGTTCCGGCTTGGCGCGCTTGCGCGGCGGCGCTCCGGCAGAGGTCTCGTCGATCTCGACGACGTTCGCCAGGAGCGGGTTGTCCTCGGCCATCATGGCGCGGATGCGGTGTCCGAGATGCCACGCCGTGGCGTAGGAGACGCCCAGCATCTCGGACAGCTTCACGGCGGAGACGCCCTTGGATGCGGCGGCGATCAGGTAAATAGCCTGCGCCCAGGTGAGCAGGGGCAGGTGGGTGCGGTGCATCGGCGTACCCGCCGTGACCGTGAACTGGCGGCGGCAGGCCATGCATTCCCAGCGGCGCACGGTCCTGAGCCAGCAGGCACGATCCACGCAACCGCACACGGGGCAGATCGGTCCGTCAGGCCAGCGGGCTCGCTCGAACCACGTCCGCGCAGCGTCCTCGTCCGGGAATAGATCGGTGAAGGCGCCGAGCGTAAGCGCGGTCGTGTTCATGTTTTGTATCTAGAATTTGTGCTAACCTTTGTCAAGGCGATAGGCCCG
>NZ_DASSVG010000377.1:0-9224 GCF_035706265.1 Ramlibacter sp.
TGCCCGTTCATCCAGATGATGCGCACCCGCGTCCAGGCGTCGTCGTCCAGCTTGCTGATCGGCTTGCCGACCATGTCCTTCCAGGTGAAGCGCTGCTTCGCGAGCGGCGTGCCCTGGTCCTGCATCAGGTTGATGGCCATCTTGTCGCTCCCTTCAGACCGCCGGCGTGCCGGCACCCTGCGTCACCAGCGCGGTGAGCCAGCCTTTCACGATCGCCATGTGTTCCTGTTCCTGCGCCAGCGCGCCGAGGAAGCGCCCGGCCAGCTCCGATTCGCCGGCGTCCTCCGCCAGCGCCACCAGCAGCTCCCAGCCGGCGTTGTCCGTCATTTCCGCCGTGAGCATGGCGTTGAGGCATTGCGCCAGCGTCGTGCGCGGATCGGTCAGCACCTGCAGCAGGCCCATCGAGGCGGTGCCGATCACGTCGGCGCAGGGCGTTTGCGCGGTGGGATCGCCTCCCATCTTGCGCATGGCTTCGCCGAGCATGTGGAAGTGCTGCAGTTCCTCGTTGCGGATGCGGTGCAGGGTCTGCAGCGGGCTTTCGCCGGCCACCGATCCGGGCGCGCCGGCAGCGCCCTCCAGCGGCGGCAACTGGTCGGCCGGCACCAGCACTTCCTGGCCGGGCGCCTGCACGGCTTCGTACTTGGTGATCAGCGCTTCGTACAGGCGGGTGCCACCGCGCTCGAAGGCGATGCGCTCGCCGATCTTGTCGAGGAAGATGCTGGGCGCGGCGCCCTTCATCTTCGCCATGCCCGCCTTCAGCACGCCTTTCATGGAGGCGGGCGGCGGGATCGAGCCGACGGTCTCCGACTCGTTGATGTAGGTCAGGCGTTCGGCGTCCGCCGCCGTGGTGTCGATCGGCATCGCGGGGCTCAGCGCGTCGGCCGCCTCGGTCATGGCCTGCACGTCCACCGGCGAGAGGGCGGCGCCGGTGCGGTTCATTCCTATCGTGGTCGCTTCCATGGGGTCCTTCGTACTGCGTGGGGGTGGGAGAGAGGGTCAGCGTCGCCGCTTGCGCCGGCTGTTCGCATACAGCAGCAGCGCTGCGACGCCGCCGAAGATGGCGGCCTTGCGGATGAAACCGTTGCGGTTGTAGCGCCACTCCGCCGGGCCGCCCATCTCGGTGAAGAAGTTGGGCACGTGGCCCTGCGCGAGGTCGTCGATGATGCCTTCGACCACGTTCACGCGGTCGGCGAACAGCAGCATCAGCCAGTGGCGCAGGTCGTTCTCGCTGTAGCGGAAGGCGCCGGCGCGGATCATTCCCGACAGGCCCGAGGGCGGCTGCGCGGTGCCGAACACGGGCGTGAGGCCCGGCCGCTCGGTGGAGTGGAACACCTGCACCGTGCGCGGCTGGTGTTCGATGTCGTCCCAGTGCCTGGCGATGAAGCGCGGTGGCGTGCGCTCCTTCGGATAGCCGGGGCGCGCCTGCGGGTCGAGGTCGGCGCCCCAGCCGGCGATGCCTTCCGGCGGGCGGCGCTGGTGCTCCTGCGGCGGCGTCTTCTCGACGTAGATGGTGGCGTCTTCCGGATGGTTGCTCATGGACGATTCCTCAGTGCAGCTGCGCGCTCACCTCGCGCTCGTACGCGCGCGCCGAGGGCGGGATCAGCACCGGCTTGATGCAGTTGTCCAGCTTGCTGGAGAAGATGTGGTACGCATCGGCCACTTCCTCCAGCGGGAAGCGGTGCGTGATCACCTCGCTGGGCTTGAGCCGCCCGGCCTGGATGTGCTCGATCAGGCGCGGCAGGTGGCGCTTGACGGCCGCCTGGTTGGCGCGGATGGTCAGGCCCTTGTTCAGGACGTTGCCGATCGGCACCATGTTGCCCGTGGGCCCGTACACGCCCACGATGGAGATCGTGCCGCCCTTGCGGGCCGCGTTGATGGCCCAGTGCAGCACGGTGGCCGAGCCGCCCTGCAGCTTGAGGTAGCGGCCGCTCAGCACCTGCAGGGCGTTGCCCACCGCCTCGGCGCCGACGCAGTCGATGCAGACGTCGGCACCGAGCCAGTCGGTCATGCCCTTGATGTGCTCCGCCATGTCCTGCACTTCCTTGAAGTTCACGATCTCGGCGGGGCACCAGCTGCGCGCGAATTCGAGCCGGTATTCCAGGTGGTCGACCACGATCACGCGGCCGGCGCCCATCAGCCAGGCCGACTTGGCCGCGAACAGGCCCACCGGGCCGGCGCCGAACACCACCACCGTGTCGCCCTCGGCGATCTCGCCCATCTGCGCGGCCTGGTAGCCGGTGGGGCAGGCGTCGGTGAGGATCACCGCGTCGTCGAGGCTCAGGTCCGAGGGGATCTTCATCGGGCCCACGTCGGCCATCGGCACCCGCACGTACTCGGCCTGCCCGCCGTCGTAGCCGCCGGTGGTGTGGGAGTAGCCGTAGATGCCGCCTACGGCGGTCGCTTCCGGGTTGACGTTGTGGCAGTTGGAGAACAGCTCCTTCTGGCAGAAGAAGCAGGTGCCGCAGAAGATGTTGAACGGCACCAGCACGTGGTCGCCCGGCTGCAGGCTGCGCACCGAAGAGCCGACCTGCTCGACGACGCCGACGAACTCGTGGCCGAAGGTGTGGCCCACGCGCGTGTCGGGAACGAGGCCGTGGTAGAGGTGCAGGTCCGAGCCGCAGATGCACGAGCGCAGCACGCGCACGATCGCATCGTTGGGGTGTTCGATCCGGGGGTCGGCTTTCTGTGTTGCCCGCACGCGGTAGGGCCCGCGGTATTGCATCGCCAGCATCGTCGCTCCTGTCCTGGTGTTTCGGTCGGAGCGAGCCATTCTCCGGATTCGAACGCGGCCATGGGGGCGCCGGATGCATCCCGTTGCAAGCGGCCCCGCTGCGGCGCGGCTCGGGCCACAATGGGCGCTGCACATCCACGCGAACGATGACCACAGTCAGCCTCATCGGTGCGCCCACCGACGTCGGTGCCAGCGTGCGCGGCGCCGGCATGGGCCCGGACGCGCTGCGCGTCGCCGGCCTGGCCGAGGCGCTGCGCGCCCACGGTTGCCAGGTGATCGACCGCGGCAATCTCTCCGGCCCGCCCAATCCCTGGCAGATGCCCGTCCACGGCATCCGCCACCTGGGGGAAGTGGTGGCCTGGAACCGCGCCGTCTTCGACGCCGTGTCGACGGCGCTCGCGATGAGCCACGTGCCCATCCTGATGGGGGGCGACCATTGCCTGGCGATCGGCTCCATCAGCGCGGTGGCGCGCCAGTGCCGGCAGGAGCAGAAGCTGCTGCGCGTGATCTGGCTCGACGCCCACACCGACGTCAACACCGAGGCGATCAGCCCCAGTGGCAACATCCACGGCATGCCGGTGGCCTGCCTGCTGGGGCACGGCCCGGCCGACCTGGTGGGCTGGAGCGGCGAGCGCGCCGCCATCGATGCCGGCAGCATCGACTTCGTCGGCATCCGCAGCGTGGACGCCGACGAGAAGCAGGCGATCCGCCACCTGGGCCTGCAGGTGTTCGACATGCGCCACATCGACGAACACGGCATGCGCTACACCATGACGGAGGTGCTGCAGGACGTGGACGAGAACACGCACATCCACGTGAGCTTCGACCTCGATTGCCTCGATCCGATGGAGGCGCCGGGCGTCGGCACCGGCGTGCGCGGCGGGCCCACCTACCGCGAGATGCAGCTGTGCATGGAGATGATCGCCGACACGGGCCGCGTCGGCTCCATCGACGTGGTGGAGATCAACCCGGCCCTCGACGTGCGCAACCGCACGGCCGAACTGGCGGTGGAATTCATCCAGAGCCTGTTCGGCGCCTCGACGCTGGCACGTTAGAGTCGCTGGCGTGGACCCCGCCCGAACCGCGCCGCCCCTTCCCGATGCCGACGAGGCCGCACGCCTCGGGGCGCTGGAGCGCCTGGGCGTGCTCGATACGCCAGCCGAGGGCCTGCTCGATAGCCTTGCGCGCAGCGCCGCCGCCGCCTGCGGCACGCCGGTGGCGCTGGTGACGCTGATCGACCAGGACCGGCTGTGGATCAAGGCCCAGGCGGGCCTGGAAGGCTTCGCCGAGTTTCCCCGCGCGAGTGCGCTGTCCACCACGGTGCTGGCGGAGCGCGGCTACGTGGAGATCCCCGACGCACGCCTCGATCCGCGCACCCGCGAAAAGGACTG
Organism: Ramlibacter sp.; assembly: GCF_035706265.1. Taxonomy (GTDB): domain Bacteria; phylum Pseudomonadota; class Gammaproteobacteria; order Burkholderiales; family Burkholderiaceae_C; genus Ramlibacter. The sequence continues at coordinate 4,123 of NZ_DASSVG010000377.1, forward strand.
CGTGTGGGGCCCGCCGCACTTCGTCTTCTATGCCGGCGCACCGCTCGCCACCCCGGAAGGCCACGTGGTCGGCAGCCTGTGCGTGCTGGACCGGGAGCCGCGCCCCGGCCTCGCACCCGCCCAGCGGGCCGCGCTGGAGGAACTGGCGCGCGCCACCATGCAGGCGCTGCTGCTGCGGCAGGCCGCGCACCGCACGGTGCTCTCGTCGAGCGAGCGGATGTTCCGCGAGCTCTCGGAATGCTGCCCCGTGGGCATCTTCCACACCGACGCGCAGGGCCGCTGCGTCTACACCAACCCCCAGTGGCAGCAGCTGTTCGGGCTGTCGCTGGAGGAGTCGCTGGGCAACGGCTGGATGCGGCGCATCCATCCCGAGGACCAGGAGGGCCTGGTCCGCGACTGGCAGGCCACTGCGGCCAGCGGCGGCAGCTTCGACCACGGCTTCCGGGTGGTGCACTCCGACGGCAAGGTGCTGCATCTGCGCGCGCGCGGCCGCGCCGTGGCGCTGCCGGGCGGATCGGCCGGCGGCTACATCGGCTCGCTGATCGATGTGAGCGACGAGGTCGCCACCCGGCAGCAACTCGAAGCGAGCAACACGTTCCTCGCCCGCGCCGAGCAGATCGCGGGCGTGGGCGGCTGGCGGCTGGACCTGCAGACGCGCGAAGTGCTGTGGACGGCGCAGCTGCGCCGCCTGCTCGACCTGCCGCCCGACTACCGCCCGCGCGGCGACGAACACCTGCTCTACTTCGCGCCGCCCGTGCGGCGCGTGATCCGCACCACCGCCGCGCGCTGCATTTCCACCGGCGACCCATGGGACGTGCAGGTGCCGATGACCACCGCGCGCGGCCGCCAGGTCTGGGTGCGCTCCATCGGACAGGTGGAGTTCCGCGAAGGCAGGCCCGCCGCCCTGGTGGGCGTGATGCAGGACGTGACCGAGAGCCAGCGCGCGCGCGCCGCGCTGGAGCAGAGCCAGGAGCGCCTGCACCGCGCGCTGGAAGGCTCGGGCCTGGCGCTGTGGGACCTGGACGTGCACGCCGAGACGGTCTACCTCTCGGCCACCTGGTCGCGCATGCGCGGCGGCGAGCCGCGCGAGACCCGGTGCAGCGCGCAGGAACTGCTGGACCTGGTGCCGCCGGAAGACCTGCCGCGCATCACCGCCGCGCTGGAGAAGGTGCTGGCCGGCACGTCCTCGCACTATGCGGTGCAGCACCGGGTGCGCCGCCTCGACGGCAGCCTGCTGTGGATCCACAGCGAGGGCCGCGTCGCCGAGCGCGACGCCCACGGCGTGCCGCTGCGCATGGTGGGCACCAACCGCGACATCACCCAGGCCCGGCAGGCGGAGCAGGACCTGCGCGAGGCGCGCGACGCCGCCGATGCGGCCAGCCGCGCCAAGAGCCAGTTCCTGGCCACCATGAGCCACGAGATCCGCACGCCGTTGAACGGCATCATCGGCATGACCAAGCTGCTGCTGGACGAGCCGCTGGCGCCGGAGGTGCGGCGCCACGCGGACCTGATCGACCGCAGCGCGCATTCGCTGCTGGCATTGGTCAACGACATCCTCGACTTCTCCAAGATCGAGGCGGGGCAGATGGAGATCGAGAGCGTGGCCTTCGACCTGCACGAGCTGGTGCAGGACGTGGCCAACCTCTACCGGCTGCGCGCCACCGAGAAGAGCCTGCTGTTCCGCGTCCGCATGGAGCCGGGCGTGCCGCAGTTCGTGCAGGGCGACCCGACGCGCATCCGCCAGGTGCTGGTGAACCTGCTGGGCAACGCGCTGAAGTTCACGCACGCCGGATCGATTTCGCTGGACCTGCGGGCCACCACCCAGCCCGCGGCCTACCTGCTCGAATTCACCGTGGCCGACACCGGCATCGGCATCCCGCCGGAGGTGCAGCCGCAGCTGTTCACGCGCTTCATGCAGGCCGACACGGCCACCACGCGCAAGTTCGGCGGCACCGGCCTGGGGCTGGCGATCGTGCAGCAGCTGGTGCAGCTGATGGGCGGCGCGGTGCGGGTGCGCAGCGCGCCGGGGCAGGGCTCGCGCTTCGTGGTGACGCTGCCGGTGCGCAGCGCGCAGGAGGCGGCGCCGGCCTCTGTGTGGCTGGACCTGCCCGCGCCCTCGGCCGGCACGCGCATCCTGATCGCGGAGGACAACACCACCAACCAGGTGGTCGCCTTCGGCATGCTGCGCAAGCTGGGCTACGAGAACGTGCGGCTGGCCAACAACGGCATCGAGGCCTGCCAGCTGGCGCTGGACGAGCCCTTCGACCTGATCCTGATGGACTGCCAGATGCCGGAGATGGACGGCTACGAGGCGACGCGGCGCCTGCGGGCGGCCGGCTGCAACAGCACCATCGTCGCGATGACGGCCAACGCGATCAAGGGCGACCGCGAACGCTGCATCGAAGCCGGCATGAACGACTACGTGACCAAGCCGATCGACCTGCGCATCCTGCGCGGGGTGCTGGCGCGCTGGGCCAGCGGGCAGTCCTCACGGCTGGCGGACCTGCCGCCCTTCTCGCCGGGCGACCTCGATTCGCGCTTCGGTGGCGACACGGAGCTGCAGCAGGTGGCGCTGGGCACCTTCCGCCAGGCGACGCCGCCGCTGCTGGCCAAGTTGCGTGCCACGCTTGCGTCCGGCAACCGCCAGGCCCTGGGCCTGCTGGCGCATTCGGCCAAGGGCGGCGGCCTGATGGTCTCCGCCGAGCGCTATGCCGCCATCGCCGCCGCCCTGGAGGAGCGGGCGGCAAGGGCGTCGGTGCAGGAGCTGCACAAGCTCCTGGACGACCTGGAGGGTGCGTTCGAGGATTTCGTCGCCGTGGTGCAAGCCAGACCGTAGGCTGGCTGCTCGTAGGCTGGTGCTGGAGCGATAGCGAAAGCCCAGCGATGCGCGAGCGCCGCGAAGCGCTGGGCTTCGGGCATTGCCGAGGCATCGGCCTCGGCAACGCGCTCAGCACCAGCCTACGGAACGCGCGCTCTCGCCGATTCTGGTCACTGCGGCTCCAGCCCCACCTTCTTCACCAGCGCCGCGTACTTCGCCAGCTCGGTGCGGAAGGCGGTCTGCGCCTGCTCGGGGGTGCTGACGTGGATGCTGTTGCCCATCTTGGCCATCGTCTCCTTGACCGCGGCGTCGTTGAAAGCGGCCACCACGGCGTCGTGGGCCTTCTTCACGCTGGCGGCGCTCATGCCCTTGGGTCCGATCACGGCGAACCAGGCTTCCACCGCGAAGTTGGCCAGGCCCTGTTCCGCAAACGTCGGGATCTCCGGCGCGGCGGGGGTGCGCTGCGCGGTCAGCAGGCCGATCGGACGCAGTGCTCCGCCCTTGATCTGGCCCTGCACGCTGGGCAGCGCCGCGACGGCGAAGTCGATCTGGCCGCCCATCAGGTCGGCGACCATCGGGCCCACGCCCTTGTAGGGGATGTGGCGCGCCTTGGTGCCGGCCGCTTCCATCACCAGCTCCGCGGCCAGGTGCAGGATGGTGCCGTTGCCGCCGGAGCCGAAGTTGTATTCGCCCGGCTTGGCCTTCAGCAGCGCGAAGAACTCGCGCGCGTTGGAGGCCGACACCTTGTTCGGGTTGGCGACCAGCACCATGGGCGTGGCGCCGACGACGGCGATCGGCGTGAAGTCGCCCGGCATGTCGAAGGGCAGGGACTTCAGCACGCTGGGGAAGATCACGACGTTGTTCGACACGACGGACAGCGTGTTGCCGTCCGGGGCCGAGCGCGCCAGCGCCTGCAGGCCCAGCACGCCGCCGGCGCCGGGCTGGTTCTCGACGACCACGTTGGCGCCGAGCGCCTTCGACAGCGCGGGGGCGGCCGAGCGGGTGATCGCGTCGACGCCGGAACCGGTGGCGTTGGGCAGGATGAAGCGCACGTTGCCGGACTGGGCCAGTGTGGCCAGCGGCAGGCCGGCGGCAGCCAGCGCGGCGCCGGCGGCCAGCACGTTACGACGAGTGATGAGGGAAGTGGAATGGCTCAATTTGTCTCCTGAATCGCATGCCTGTTGTCAAGCCACCACTGCTTTCGCCCGCAACGCTTCGATCTCCGCGGCGCCGAGCCCGAGGGACTCCAGCAGTTCGCGGCTGTGGGCGCCCAGGACGGGCGGGTCGAGCCGCACGCCGAGGCGCTCGCCGCCGAGGGTGAAGGGCAGCAGGGTGGTCTTGACGGTCTCGCCGGCCCTTTCTCCGTCGGGCAGCCGCATGTCCGCGAGCCCGCCGGTGGCCAGGAGATGGGCATCATCGTACAGGTCTTCGGGACGGCGGATCGGCGCGAAGGGCAAGCCGGCCTTCTCCATGAGCGATGCCAGTTCGGTGGCGCTGCGATCGCGCAGGCGCTCGCGCAGGGTGGCGAGCAGCTTCGGCCGCTGCACCACGCGCAGGTTGTTGGTGGCGTAGTCCGGCTCGGACTTCAGGTCCGGGAAGCCCAGCACGTCGCAGAACTTGAGCCACTGGGCGTCGCTCACCGCGGCCAGGAAGATCTGCTCGCCGTCCTTCACGGTGAAGACGTCGTAGACGGCCCAGGGGTTGTCGCGCGCCGGCATGGGCGCGGCGGGCTTGCCGGTGATGGCGTACTGCAGCATGTGCTGGCCGACGAGGAACACGTTGTTCTCGTACAGGGCGGATTGCACTTCCATGCCGCGGCCGGTGATGCCGCGCTGGATCAGCGCGCCGAGCACGCCGATGGCCGCGAACAGGCCGCCCATGATGTCGTTGACGCTGGTGCCGGCGCGCAGCGGGTCGCCCGGACGGCCCGTCATGTAGGCCAGGCCGGCCATCATCTGCACCACTTCATCGAGCGCCGTGCGGTGGTCGTAGGGCCCGGGCAGGAAGCCCTTGCACGTCGCGTAGATCAGCTTCGGGTTGGCGGCGCTCAGCGACGCGTAGTCCAGCCCGTACTTCTCCATCGTGCCGGGCTTGAAGTTCTCCGCCACGACGTCGGCGCTCGCGCACAGCTTGCGGGCGAGCGCGGCGCCCTCGGGCTTGCGCAGGTCCACCGCGATGCTCTTCTTGTTGCGGTTGAACATGGGGAAGAAGCCGATGCCGGCGCCGAGCAGGCGGCGCGAGTGGTCGCCCTCCAGCGGCTCGAGCTTGATCACCTCGGCGCCCA
>NZ_DASSVG010000378.1:0-6648 GCF_035706265.1 Ramlibacter sp.
GATCTGCGAGATCATGAAGGACGACGGCACCATGGCCCGCCTGCCGGACCTGCAGCTGTTCGCCGCCGAACACGGGCTGAAGATCGGCACCATTGCCGACCTGATCCACTACCGCAGCGCGCACGAATCGCTGGTGCAGAAAGTGGGCGAGCGGCCCCTCGTCACGGCCTGGGGCGAATTCGCCGCCCACGCCTGGCGCGACAAGCCGAGCCAGGGCCTGCACCTGGCGCTGGTCAAGGGCACCTGGCAGCCCGGGCAGGAAGTGCCGGTGCGGGTGCACGAGCCGCTGTCGGTGCTCGACGCGCTGGAAACCCAGCGCGCGATGCACTCGTGGAGCCTGGACCAGAGCCTCAAGCACATCGCCGCCACCGGCCACGGCGTGGCGGTGCTGCTCAATTGCGGCGAGAGTGCGGAGCAACTGCTGGCGCAGTTCGACGGCACCGCGCGCGCCGCGCAGGCGCCCGAGCGCGGCCGCATGGACCTGCGCACCTACGGCGTGGGCGCGCAGATCCTGCGCGAGCTGGGCGTGCAGCGCATGAGCCTCATGGGCACGCCGCGGCGCATGCCCAGCATGGCCGGCTACGGCCTCGAAGTGGCGGGCTACATCCACCGTCCCGACTGAACGTACAACAAGGGTCTTTCATGTTTGGTGCAGACAAGGGCACGGCCGACCGGCTGGACGGCAAGGAGCTGGTCATCGGCATCGTGCAGGCGCGCTTCAACCAGGGCGTGACCGACGCGCTGGCGCAGGCCTGCCTCGAGGCGCTGCGCGCGCACGGCGTGCAGGAGAAGAACATCGACCACGTGCTGGTGCCGGGCGCGCTGGAAGTGCCGGTCGCCCTGCAGGCGATGGCCGAAAAGGGCGGCTACGACGCGCTGGTGGCGCTGGGCTGCGTGATCCGCGGCGAGACCTACCACTTCGAGCTGGTGGCCAACGAATCGGCCGCCGGCGTGACGCGCGTGGCGCTGGATTACCAGCTGCCGATCGCCAACGCCATCCTCACCACCGAGAACATGGAGCAGGCGCTCGCGCGGCAGGTGGAGAAGGGCCGCGACGCGGCGCTGGTCGCCATCGAGATGGCCAACCTGGTGGACGAGATCGGATGAGCGCAACACCTCCGCGCAAGACCGCCACCAAGCCGCCGCGCAGCCGGGCGCGCGAGTTCGCGGTGCAGGCCCTCTACCAGCACCTGGTCGGCAAGCAGGACCCGGAATCGATCGACCAGTTCACCCGCGGCCTCTCGGGCTTCCACAAGGCCGACGCGGTGCACTACGACGCGCTGCTGCACGGCTGCATCCGCGAGTCGGCGGAGCTCGACGCCCTGATCGTGCCGCTGCTCGATCGCCGGCTGGAGGAGATCTCGCCGATCGAGCACGCCGTGATGTGGATCGGCGCCTACGAATTCCTGCACGCGCCCGACGTGCCCTGGCGCGTCGTCCTCAACGAGTGCATCGAGCTGGCCAAGGAGTTCGGCGGCACCGACGGCCACAAGTACGTCAACGGCGTTCTGAACGGCCTGGCACCGAAGCTGCGCGCGCCCGAAGTGGAGGCCGATCGCGCCGCCGGCAAGGCGAGACCGTGAGCATGAGACTGGCCCGGCGCGCCGAGCGCATCGAACCCTTCTACGTCATGGAGGTCGCCAAGGCGGCCTCGCAGCTGGCGCGCGAGGTCGCCCACAGCGCCAGCCCGATGATCTTCCTGAATATCGGCGAGCCGGACTTCACCGCCCCACCGCTGGTGCAGGAAGCCGCCGAGAAGGCGATCCGCGACGGCCGCACGCAGTACACCGACGCCACCGGCCTGCACGCGTTGCGCGAACGCATCGCCGGCTGGTACCGCGAGCGCTTCGGCGTGCACGTGCCCGCGAGCCGCATCGTGGTGACGGCCGGCGCCTCCGCGGCGCTGCAGCTCGCATGCCTGGCCCTGATCGAGGCCGGCGACGAGATCCTGATGCCGGATCCGAGCTATCCGTGCAACCGCCACTTCGTGAGCGCCGCCGAAGGCGACGCGGTGCTGATCCCCACCACCGCCGAAGAGCGCTACCAGCTGAGCGCCGCCAAGGTGGAGGAGCACTGGGGGGCGCGCACGCGTGGCGTGCTGCTCGCCTCGCCGTCGAACCCCACCGGCACCTCGATCCACCCGGACGAACTGCGCCGCATCCACGGCTTCGTCAAGGCCAAGGGCGGCATCACGCTGCTCGACGAGATCTACCTGGGCCTGTCCTACGACGCCACCTTCGGCCACACGGCGCTGGCGCTGGACGACCAGGTGATCAGCATCAACAGCTTCTCGAAGTACTTCAACATGACCGGCTGGCGCCTGGGCTGGCTGGTGGTGCCGGAAGCGCTGGTCGCACCGATCGAGCGCCTGGCCCAGAACCTGTTCATCTGCCCCAGCACGGTGGCGCAGCACGCGGCGCTGGCCTGCTTCGAAAAGGAGAGCATCGCGGAATACGAGCGGCGCCGCGCCGAGTTCCAGGCCCGCCGCGACTGGTTCATCCCGCAGCTGCAGGCGATGGGGCTCGCGGTGCCGGTGGTGCCCGATGGCGCCTTCTACGCCTGGGCCGATTGCAGCGAGGCCGCGCAACACCTGGGGGTGTCGGGCAGCTGGGACTTCGCGTTCGAGGCGATGCGCCGCGCCCACGTGGCCGTGACGCCCGGCCGCGACTTCGGCCATGCGGACACGCAGCGCTTCATCCGCTTCTCCACCGCCAATTCGATGGCGCAGCTGCAGGAAGCGGCGGCGCGCCTGAAGGCCTTGCTGCGATGAGGAGCCATCCGGTCTTCAGCTGGCCGGTGCGCGTCTACTGGGAAGACACCGATGCGGGCGGCATCGTGTTCTACGCCAACTACCTGAAGTTCTTCGAGCGTGCCCGCACCGAGTGGCTGCGCTCGCTGGGCATCGCGCAGGGCGCGCTGCGCGAATCCGCCGGCGGCATCTTCATCGTGAGCGAAACTTCGGTGCGCTATCTCGCGCCGGCGAAGCTCGACGACGAACTGATTGTTACGGCCGAGTTGAAGGACGTTGGCAAAGCGTCTCTCATAATCCGGCAGCAGGCCCGGCGCGGCGAGACGCTGCTCGCCGAGGGCACGATCCGCATCGGCTGGGTCGATGACAAGACACTGCGGCCGGGTCGCATCCCGCCCGCCATCCTGGGAGTCCTGAACCTCGAATGAACCAAGACCTGTCGATCCTGCAGCTCGTGCTGGGCGCCAGCTTCGTCGTGCAGCTCGTGATGCTGCTGTTGTTGATCGTCTCCGTGACGAGCTGGGCCGCGATCTTCGGCAAGCTGTTCGCGCTGCGGCGCGTGAAGACCAAGAACGACGAGTTCGAGCGCGATTTCTGGTCCGGCACCAGCCTCAACGACCTGTTCGCCGCCGCGGCGCAGAACGCCAAGGTGGCCGGCCCGATGGAGCGCATCTTCGCCTCCGGCATGCGCGAGTACCAGAAGCTGCGCGAGCGCCGCATCAGCGATGCCGGCACCCTGCTCGATGCGGCGCGCCGCGCGATGCGCGCGAGCTTCCAGCGCGAGCTCGACGTGGTGGAAACGCACCTGTCCTTCCTGGCCTCGGTCGGCTCGGTGTCGCCCTATGTCGGCCTGTTCGGCACGGTGTGGGGCATCATGCACGCCTTCACCGGCCTGGGCGCCCTGCAGCAGGTGACGCTGGCCACCGTGGCGCCCGGCATCGCCGAGGCGCTGGTCGCCACCGCGCTGGGCCTGTTCGCCGCCATCCCGGCAGTGGTGGCCTACAACCGCTTCGCGCGCGACATCGACCGCGTGGCGATCAAGCTGGAGACCTTCATCGAGGAGTTCTCCAACATCCTGCAGCGCAACCTCGGCGCCCAGTCCGCCTCAGGACACTGACATGCCGGCGGTAGCCCACCGCGGCCGCGGCCGCCGCACGATCAACGAGATCAACATGGTCCCGTTCATCGACGTCATGCTGGTGCTGCTGATCATCTTCATGGTGACGGCGCCGCTGATCACGCCCAGCCTGATCGACCTGCCCACCGTCGGCAAGGCCTCGCGCAAGCCGGACCAGGTGGTCGAGGTGCTGGTCGGCAAGGACGAAGCGCTGCAGCTGAAGAACGGCGACAAGACGGTGTCGATGGTGCTGAAGGAGATCGCGCCCGCCGTGCTGCAGGCGCAGTCTGCCCACCCGCCGGGCAGCGTGGCCGTGGTGATCAGCGCCGACAGGAACGTGAAGTACGAGACGGTCGTCAAGGTCATGGACACACTGCAGCGCTCCGGCGTGCAGCGTGTCGGCCTGGCGGTGCAGGTCGCGCGTTAAACCGCCATGGACGCCGCCGCCGACCGTCCCGAGTTCGCCCCGCCCAGGCAGGAGCAGATCTGGCGCGGGCTGGCCCTGGCCATCCTGGCGCACGTGCTGCTGTTCATCGGCCTGACGCAGGGCCTGCGGTGGCAGCGCGAAAGCCAGGACGTGGCGGTGGAGGCCGAGCTCTGGGCCGCGGTGCCGCAGGAGGCGGCCCCGCGCGAGGTGCCGAAGCCCGTGCCCGAGCCGCCCAGGCCGGCGCCCGAGCCGCCCAAGCCGGTGGTGAAGGCCCCGCCCGTGCCCGACCCGCAGGCCCAGCGCGAAGCGCAGATCGCGCTGGAGCGCGAGAAGAAGAAGCAGGAGCTCGAGCGCCAGAAGGAAGAGGAACTGCGGCGCGAGCGCGAGGAGTAGCGCAAGCTCGAGGCGAAGAAGAAGCACGAGGAGGAACTCGCGAAGAAGAAGCGCGAGGAGGAGATCGCGAAGAAGAAGGAGCACGAGCGGCTCGTCGCCGAAGCCAAGCGCAAGGAAGAAGAGAAGAAGCGCAAGGAGCAGGAGCTGAAGGAGGCGCGCGAGGCGCAGCGGCGCGAGCAGATCCGCAAGGAGCAGATCGAGCGCAGCCTCGCCATGGCAGGCACCGGCGCCCCCAATTCCACCGGCACCGCGGCGCGATCGTCCGGCCCCTCGGCCGGCTGGGGCGCGCGGGTGCGGGCGCGGGTGCGGCCGAACATCGTATTCACCGACGTGGCCAGCGGCAACCCGGAGGCCGTGGTGGAAGTGCGCCTCGCCCCCGACGGCACCATCGTCGGCAAGCAGCTGAAGAAGGCCAGCGGCAACCACTCCTGGGACGAGGCGGTGCTGCGTGCCCTCGACAAGACCGAAGTCCTGCCCCGCGACCCGGAAACCGGCCGTGTCCCGAGCGCCGCCGTCCTGGTGTTCCGCCCCAAGGACTGAGGTCTTCCTCCCTCCCCCTCCGGGGGAGAACCGGGGTGGGGGCGCCCTTCCCCGCGTTGCGCCCGCGCACTGTCAGATCTGACAGGCCTTCCTCCCAGCCAGGTCCTTATCCCGTCGTTCCCGCGCAGGCGGGAACCCAGTGCACGCGCGCAGCGCGCGAGAGAGCAAGCCCCTGGATTCCCGCCTCCGCGGGGATGGCGGCGCGCCGTGTCATTTCTGTCAGGCCCCCTTGCAAGTTTTCGTAAAGTCCGCCAGCGCAAGCTTGGCAGCCCGCGCGATCTGCCCAACACTGTCTCCAGGAGCGCGCACGTCCGACGCGCCGTTGGGAGGAAGACGCATGGTCCACCAGGCACTCGCACCCGGCTTCGGCGCCCTGGTCGAAGGCATCGATCTCGCCGCGCTGGATTGCGCCGGGTTCCGCCAGCTCTATGCCCTGTGGCAGCGGCAGCACCTGCTGGTGCTGCGCGGGCACGGCCTGGACCGCGAGGGCTTCCAGGCCTGGGCCGCGCGCTTCGGTCAGGTCGACCCGCTGCCGGAGCTGGCCGGGGTCGAAACCAGATGGGGCGTCGAGCTCCCCTGGGCCGAGCGGCCGCCCTTCGCCTGCCTGCTGCACGCGCGCCGCGTGCCCGAAAACGGCGGCGCCACCTGGTTCGCCTGCCTGCCCGCGGCCCTGCGCCTGATCGCGCCGGACCTGGTCGCGCGCCTGCGCTGGCTGGCGATCCAGCACGGGCCCAACGTGCATCCGGTCGTCATCATGCAGCCCGAGACGGGCGAGCACTCGCTGTTCCTGGGCAGCCGCGCCGATGCGCGCATCGTCGACGTGCCGCAGGCCGAATCCGAGCGCATCCTGAACATCGCCTGGAGCTACGGCACGGCCGACGCGGTGACGCTGTGCCACCGCTGGCAGGCCGGCGACATCGTGCTGTGGAACAACCTCACCGTGATGCACCGGCACGAGGCCGTGCCCGCGGGCAGCACGCGCAAGCTGCAGCGCGTGCGGATCCAGGGCCGCTACATCCTCGCGGCGCCGATCCAGAAGGAAGCGGCCTAGCGAAGCGCTGGGCTTCCGGCGCGCATCCGCGCGCGGTCAGCGCCAGCCTACGAAAGGCCTCGCGCGATCACGGCTCGTACACCACCTGCGCCTGCCCCTGGTAGGCCTGGGCCATCCAGCTCGCCAGGGCGGCATCGGTGGGGAAGAACTTCGCCTGTTCGCCCAGCTGCAGTTCGGCGCGGGCCTGCTCGCGCAGGACCTCCAGCCGAACCGGCAGGCCGCGCAGCAGTTCGCCCTGCTCCGTCATCTCCTTCTTCGGCGGGAACTCGCGCACCAGCCGCTGGATGTCCGGCGCGGTGCCGTTCACGGCCACCTTCAGGTACTTGCCGAAGCGGCAGCGCGCCGTCGCCAGGTCCCAGATCTGCTGGACG
>NZ_DASSVG010000379.1:0-2452 GCF_035706265.1 Ramlibacter sp.
GTCTCGTGCATGACTGGCGCAAATACCGGGTCGTGCATTCCGCGTACCTGATCGGTGGCCTGGTGATCGTCGCGTCCTGGCCGTTACGACTCGTCATCGGGCGCAGCGACTGGTGGTTCCCGATCGGAGAAGAGGTGGCGAGGATCGCGCACCAGATCTTCGGGTAAGGGCGCGGCGGGAAATGGGGACATTCTCCATTTCCCAGCAAAAGGGGACGCACCTGCTTCAGGTACGTCCCCTTTTGCCCGCGCAGCGGGGAAATGGAGAATGTCCCCATTTTCCCCACTCTCTAATCCCCACTTTCCTCACCCGGCACCTCTTGGCCAGCTCACCAGCGCCACGCCGGCCAGCATCACTGCCATGCCGATGATCTGGTTCGCGCCCAGGTGCTCGCCGAGGAACCACCAGCCGAGCACCGCGGCGATCGCCGGGTTCACGTATGAATACGTGCCGACCATCGCGGGCGTGGTGTTCTTCGCGAGCCATGCGAACGCGGTGTACGCCAGGCACGAACTCATGATGGTGAGATAGGCCATCGCCGTGAGCCCGGGCACCGACCAGTGCCACTCGGCCGTCTCGCCGCTGACGACACCGGCGCCCACCAGCATCAGCCCGCCCATCGACATCTGCAGCGCCGTGAACGTCAGCACGTCGAGCTTCGAATGTGCGTTGCGGATGTACACGGTGGCCGCCGACCAGCTGAACACCGCCAGCAGGATCAGCAGCTGGTAGCCGAAGTGGCCGGGCGCCAGTCCGCTGTGCGGCCAGATGATCAGCACCGTACCCGCGAAGCCGACGACGAGGCCCAGCAACGTGCGCCGGTCGAGCGCGTGCGCGCGCCGGCCGCGCGTCGCGAGCAGCGCGATCCACAGCGCCGCCGAGGCATTCAGGATCGCGGTCTGGTTCGAGGCCACGTGCTGCATGGCGATGTTGGTGGCGCCGTTGGCGACGAACACGCTGCCGACGGCGACCACCAACAGGTGCCGCCACTCGGTGGCGTCGAGCCTCACGCGGTTGCCGAGCGCCAGTGTGGTCAGGCCGAGCAGGACGCCGGCGCACGTGAAGCGGATGCCGCCGAACAACAGCGGCGGCAGCGCGTGCACGCCGATGCTGGCCACCATGTAGGTGGAACCCCAGACAAGGTAGACGGTGGCGAAGCAGACGATCAGCTTCGCGCGGTGCGAAGAATCAGGCATGGGCGAGTCAGCGGGGGAAGCGGCTCAGGCGTGCATGCTACCTGCCGCTTCTCCCGCCCGCTCGCACGTTGCTCAACTCACGTTCAGTCAGTCCTGCGGCTGCCGACCGTGTACAGCCACCAGCCGATCGCCGCGAGGAACACCAGGCCGACGATGTCGCCCATCGCGCCGCCGAGCTGCATGCCGGCCGGCAACGCCAGCGCATCGCCGCGTTCCGTGACGACGATCGGGATCGCCATCAGGATGCCCATCAAAGCCTCGCCGGTGATCAGTCCCGCGGCGAACAGCATGCCGGTGCGATTGCGCTTCTCGACCTGCTCCTCGCTCAGGCCGCGGCCGAAGCCACGCGTCACGATGTAGTTCAGCAGGCCGCCCAGGAAGATCGGCACCATGGTCTCGAGCGGCAGGTAGATGCCGATCGCCGCAGCCAGCACCGGCACGCGGAACGGCGCGTTCTTCGCCTTCAGGATCAGGTCGAGAGTGATGATCGCGACGCCGATCAGCGCGCCGATGCCGATCATGGTCCAGGGCAGGTGACCGCCGAACAGGCCCTTGGCCACCGATGCCATCAGGTTCGCCTGCGCGGCTTCGAGCGGATTCGGATGCTCCGGCGTCTGCACGCCGATGCCGTAGGCCTTGGCCAGCAGGTTCAGCGTCGGCGCCATGACCATCGCGCAGGAGATCGAGCCGATGGCCAGCATCACCTGCTGGCGCCACGGCGTGGCGCCGACCAGGTAGCCCGCCTTGAGGTCCTGCAGGTTGTCACCGGCGATACAGGCCGCGCAGCACACCACCGCGCCGATCATCACCGCGGCCACCGGGCCGATGGCCGAGGTCTTGCCGAGAAAGCCCAGCAGCACCAGCGCGGCGAACAGGATGGTGGCGATCGTGATGCCCGAGACCGGGTTGTTGGACGAACCCACCAGGCCCGCCATGTACGCCGACACCGAGCAGAACAGGAAGCCGGCCGCGATCATGATCACCGACATCGCGAGCGCGACACCGACGCTGCCGCCGAACGACAGGCCGCTGCTGCTCAGGATGTACCAGTACAGCAGCGCCAGCGGGATCGTGAACAGCAGCGTGCCCATGAGCACCGCCTTCATCGGCAGGTCCCGGTCGGTGTGCGCGATCAGCGCGTCGCTGCCGGCGCGCGCCGCGGCGAGACCGCTCTTCACGCCCGAGACGATCGACTGCCGCAGCGTGATCAAGGCCCACAGGCCGCCGACCAGCATGGCGCCCACGCCGAGGTAGCG
>NZ_DASSVG010000380.1:0-6684 GCF_035706265.1 Ramlibacter sp.
CCCACGAACTCGGCCGAGAAGTGCTGAGCGTCGGCGGCGGAGCCGCCGTTGCCGCAGGCAAGCACCTTGCCGCCGCTGGTGACGGAGGCTAGCACCGCCTGCACCGCCTGCGCCACCGGCTTGCTCAGGCTCTCGGCGGCCGGGTATTTCAGGTCGGCACTGTCGATGAAGTTCTGCTGTATGCGTTGCTCGAGCATCCATTGATGATACCGCCGGGTGGCATTGTGAAAAATGTCTGCTCGATGGCCCAACCGTGAACAGCGCGTTACGTGATGAGCCACGCTGTTTCGCCGCGGAGCTTCGGTGTAGGTGCGTTCGGACGAACTTGGGACGCAATGGACGACGCAGCGGCGGACATGACCCGACACGACATGCCGCGCCGAACTGACTCCGCGCAAGTTCCCGCTCACTACTCTTGACACCGCTGGCCAACGAGCCCGCAGGTTCAACAAATCAAGCTCAAGGAGAAGTTGCAATGGCTGTTCTGAAAAAGATTGCCGGTCTGGTTGCCGGTGCTTCCGCTGTCGCCGCGATCGGTATTGCCGTCGCGCAGGGCGTTCCCCCGAACCCCTTCGTTTCGAACCCCGCCCTGGGCGCGGGCCAGCAGAGCACGCACCTGACCTCGATGGGCGAGACCGGCGTGCCGGGCCTGATCGACCAGGTCCAGACCGCCGAGGTCACGACCGTGCGCGAAGTGGCGCAGGTGCAGGAACCCGCCCCGATCGTCGCCGAGGCCCCGGCCCCGGTGATCGTGCAGGAGCAGCAGCAGATGGGTGCCGCCCCCGCGCCGGTGGAGCAGCCCGCTCCCGCGCCGATGCCGCGCAAGGCCGACCGCGGCTGATCCCAGCCCCCGACCTCCGCGCCGGGATCGCCCTCGTCGGCGGTCCTAGCCGGCATCGAAAGCGGCGCGCATCCACTGGAGCGCGCCGTTTTCCATGCTCACCACGTCGAAACGGCAAGGTGGCGGTTGCTTCAGCCGCAGCAGGTAGTGGCGCGCCGCGAACACGATGCGGCGCTGCTTCTCCCACCCGATGCTGCCGGCCGCGCCGCCGAAGGCGCGATGCGTGCGCTGGCGCACTTCCACGAACACCAGGGTGCCATCGCGCTCGCGCATGATCAGGTCGATCTCGCCGCCCCCGCGGTGCGGCGTCCGATAATTGCGCGCGACGAACTGCAGGCCCTGGCGCAGCAGGTAGGCCAGCGCGCGGTCTTCCGCGGCGGCGCCGTCGATCCGCGTGCTCACGCCGCGGCCGCCTTTCGAAGGAGTCTCATTGAGCGCATCGTTTGCCTCCGCGCTGGCCGCGGCCCGTGACGCGGCGGCCGCGCAGCATTACCCTCAGGGTACGCTGTACATGGTGGCCACGCCCATCGGCAACCTGGCGGACATCGGGCTGCGCGCCCTCCACGTCCTGCAACTGGTGGACGCGATCGCGTGCGAGGACACCCGCCACACGCAGGCCCTGCTGCGCGCCTATGGCATCGAGGCCAAGGGCCTGCTCAGCGTGCACCGGCACAACGAGGCCGAGGGCGCGCAGGAGGTGGTGCGCCGGTTGCAGTTGGGCCAGCGCGTCGCCTATGCCAGCGATGCGGGCACGCCCGGTGTGAGCGACCCGGGTGCGCGGGTGGTAGCCGCCGTGCAGGCCGCCGGATTGCGCGTGGTGCCGCTGCCGGGTGCGAGCAGCGTGACCACGGTCCTGAGCTGCACGGGCTCCGAAGGAGAGGACGCCGGCTTCGTGTTCTTCGGCTTCCTGCCCGCCAAGGCCGGGGAACGGCAGCAGGCCATCGAGTCACTGCGGCAGGAGCCGCGCGCCGTGGTGCTGCTGGAGGCGCCGCATCGCATCGTCGCGCTGGCCGAGAGCCTGGCGGCACTGGGGCCGCGGCAGCTGACCATCGGGCGCGAGCTGACCAAGCAGTTCGAGCAGATCGCCACGCTGCCCTGCGCCGACTTCCCGGCCTGGCTGCAGGCCGATGCGGCGCGCGCCCGCGGCGAGTTCGCGCTGGTGCTGCATCCGGTGCGGATCGAAAGCGACGATGCGGAGGCGCTGCGGGTGCTGCGGCTGCTGCTCGCGGAGCTGCCGGTGAAGACGGCCGTGCGGCTGGCCGCGGAGATCACGGGGGCGGGGCGAAACGGGCTGTACCAGGCGGCGCTGCAGATGAAGGGCGACGAACCGTAGGCTGGCCCGCGCGGGCCTCAAATCACCAACGGATCCACATCGATCGCCCAGCGGATCAGGCCGCGCACCCGCAGGCCCTGCAGCACCGGCTGCCACGCGGCCAGGAAGGCCTGCAGGGCCGGGCGCGAGCCGCACTCCAGCAGCAGCTGCGCACGCTCGACGTTCGCCACCCGCTGCACCGTCATCGGCACCGGCGCATAGATCACCACATGCCCGCCGCCCTCCAGCCCCGGCCCGGCATCGGCGGCGGACTGCAGGAAGGCCTGCGCCACCTCCTGCGTGCGCGCCTCGGCGCGCAGCAGGGCCTGGTAGGCGAAGGGCGGCATGGCGGCCTGCCGCCGCTCGCGCAACTGCTGCTCGGCGAAAGCCGGGTAGTCGTGCTTCTTCAGCGCTGCGAACAGCGGATGCTCGGGGCTGAAGGTCTGCACCCACATCTCGCTCGCCGCCGCCCGTGCGGCATCGCGCCCGGCCCGGCCGGCGGCCTGCATCAAGAGGCTGAACAAACGCTCGGGCGCGCGGAAGTCGCTGGAGTACAGCGCGCTGTCGGGATTCACCGCGGCCACCAGCGTGATGGTGCGGAAGTCGTGCCCCTTGGTCACCATCTGCGTGCCCACCAGCACGTCCACCTCGCCGGCGTGCACCTGCGCGAGCTGCTGTTCCAGCGCGCCCTTCAGGCGCGTGCTGTCGGCGTCCATGCGCGCGATGCGCACCGGCGTGCCGTCGGGCCGGCGCACGTCGGCCAGTAGCTCGCCGAGCTGCTCCTCCAGCCGCTCGGTGCCGCGGCCGACCGGCGCGATGTCCACATTGCCGCACTGCGGGCAGGCGCGCGGCACGCGCTCGGTGAAGCCGCAGTGGTGGCAGCGCAGCGTGCGGTCGATCTTGTGGAAGACGCGGAAGGCGCTGCAGTGGCTGCATTCGCTCTTCCAGTCGCAGGCGTTGCAGGCCAGCACCGGCGCATAGCCGCGCCGGTTCAGGAACACGAGCGACTGCTCGCCGCGCGCCACCCGTTGGCCGATCGCATCGAGCAGCGGTGGCGAGAACAGGGCGCCGCGCGGCTGGTGGTTCATGTTCACCAGCCGCACCGCCGGCAGCTTGCCGGCGCCGATGCGCGTGGGCATTTCGAGACAGCGGTAGCGGCCGCGGTCGCAGGCCTGCCAGCTCTCCAGCGACGGCGTGGCGGAGCCCAGGACCACCTTGGCGCCCTCGGCGCGGGCGCGGTACACGGCCAGGTCGCGCGCCGAATAGCGGGCGCCTTCCTGCTGCTTGTAGCTGGGATCGTGCTCCTCGTCGACGACGATCAGCCCCAGCCGCGGCAGCGAGGCGAACACGGCCATGCGGGTGCCCAGCACGATGCGGGCGCGCCCCAGATGGGCGGCGATCCAGCTTTTCAGCCGCTGCGGGTTGGTCATGCCGCTGTGCAGAGCGACCACCGCGCCGGCGCCGAAGCGGTGCTCGAAGCGGGCCTGCAGCTGCGGGGTGAGGTTGATCTCGGGCACCAGCACCAGGGCCTGCGCCTGCGGGTCGCGCTCCATCAGCGACTGCACCGCACGCAGGTACACCTCGGTCTTGCCGCTGCCGGTGGCGCCGAAGAGGAGGAACGGGCCGGGCTCGGAGCCGATCGCCGCCAGGGCCTGCGCCTGGTCGGCGCTGAGGTCCGGGGCCGGGCCGCCGGGCGCGGCGGGTGCGTCGTCGACCTTGCGCTGCAGCCGGCGTGCGAGCTGCACCGCATCGAGTGCGCGCAGTTGCGGCGGCAGGGCGGCCAGCGCCACTTCGCCCAGGCTGCGCTGATAGTAGCCGGCCGTGAAGGCCACGAGCTGCCGCCATCCGGCCGACAAGGGCGGCAGGCCGTCGAGCACGGCCCCGACCGGCCGCAGCTGGGCGGGATCGAGGGCTTCGACGGCGTCCTCGGCAGGTGTCTCCCACACGACACCGCACACCTCGCGCCGCCCCAGCGGCACCCGCACCAGGGTGCCGGGTGGATACGGAAGTTCGCTCGAATAGCTGAGCGTTCCGCCCACCGTGCTGTGCGCGGGCGTCGGCACGACGACATGGAGCAGCTGCGCCATGGCTAGGACGCCCTAGGGGCGCAGCTTAGGCCCGGCTGTCGCAATCCCCGATAAGTCCTTGATTCCACAGCGCTTTGGCGCAGGCCGCCGTTCTTGTGGATAACTTTGTTGATACCGCTTCGGCGCAGCCCCGCCAACCCCGAGAAATCAAGGAGTTGCCTCAGCCGCACCGGAAAAGTGCATAAAGTGAAATCCAGCAAAATCAAGGACTTAGGTGCGCTACCTTTTTGGGAGCGCAGGATGTGCGGGCTTGGCCGGCCCCGGCCCCCGCAACACAGTTTTTGTGCATAAGTCAAGCGCCCCTGGCCAACCATCGTGGCCGCCGCGGGCCGCGCCAGCCCCGGGATGCGGGTTCTACGCGCTCGCGGCGGCGCCGGCGCGCATCTTCGCCGAATGCGCGTGCACGGCTTCCACCAGCGCGTGGACGTGCTCCGGCGGCGTATGCTGGCTGATGCCGTGGCCCAGGTTGAAGACCTGCGTGGGCCCGGTGCCGCTGCCCGTGTGGGGCGCGCCGAAGTCTTCCAGGATGCGACGGGCCTCGGCGGCCACGGCCTCGGGCGGGGCGAAGAGCGCCGCGGGATCCATGTTGCCTTGCAGGGCCTTGGTGGCGCCCACCTGCGCGCGGGCGCGGCGCAGGTTGACCGTCCAGTCCACGCCCAGCACGTCGCAATCGAGCCGGCCCATTTCCTCCAGCCAGAGGCCGCCGCCCTTGGTGAAGACGATGCGCGGGACCGTGTTGCCCTCGGCATCGGTGCGTTTCAGTTGCGCCAGCACCTGCGCGGTGTACGCGAGGCTGAACTGCTGGAAGGCGCTGTCCGCCAGCGCGCCGCCCCAGCTATCGAACACCATCACCGCCTGGGCGCCGGCGTCGATCTGCGCATTGAGGTAGGCCGCCACGGCATCGGCGTTGACCTTCAGGATGCGGTGCATCAGGTCCGGGCGGCTATAGAGCATGCTCTTGACGCCGCGCCAGTCGTCGCCCGAGCCGCCGCCCTCCACCATGTAGCAGGCGAGCGTCCAGGGACTGCCGGAAAACCCGATCAGGGGCACGCGGCCGGCCAGCGCCTTGCGGATCGAGGTGACCGCGTCGAACACGTACTTCAGCTTGTTCAGGTCCGGCACCTGCAGCGCGCCCACGGTGGCTTCGTCGCGCAGGGGGCGCGCCAGCTTGGGGCCTTCGCCCTCGGCGAAGCTGAGGCCCAGGCCCATCGCATCCGGCACCGTGAGAATGTCGGAGAACAGGATCGCGGCATCGATGGCGAAGCGGTCCAGCGGCTGCAGGGTGACCTCGGTGGCGTACTGCACGTTGGTCGCCAGCCCCATGAAGCTGCCCGCCTTCGCGCGGGTGGCCTTGTATTCCGGCAGGTAGCGGCCCGCCTGTCGCATCAGCCACAGGGGCGTGTAGGGCGTTGCCTGGCGCAGGCAGGCACGGAGGAAGGTGTCGTTGGCGAGGGGCTGGAAGCGCATCCCGCCATTTTGGCAGGCCCTATGATGCCGCTTTCCGGATGGGCAGCATGGCAGTTGATTTCGAGCAGGCGCGGGCGTTTTTTGCCGAGGGCGTGGCCGCCTACGAGGCCGGCCGCCTGGCGGACGCGGAGCGCCAGTTCGCCGCCGCGCTGGCGCTGGCGCCGGGCCGGCCTTCCGTCTTGAGCAACCTGGGGGCGGTCCGCTTGAAGCTCGGTCGGCCCGGCGAGGCGCTGCCGCTGCTGCAGGAGGCATTGGCGCAGGAGCCGGCGAATGCGGAGAGCCTGGGGCATTGCGGCACGGCGCTCGCGGAACTCGGGCGTACCCGGGAGGCGCTGGACCATTTCGATCGCGCGCTGGCCGCCGATGCACGGTCGCCGGCGCTGTGGACCCTGCGCGGCAACGCGCTGAAGGAGCTGGGTCGCGCGCAGGAAGCCGCGCAATCGTTCCGCGAGGCTTTGGCGCGTGGCGGCGATCCCGAGCTGCTCCGTTACTACCTGGCGGGCATCGAGGGCGGCGACGCGCCGCCGCGGCCGCCCGTGCAGTACGTGGAGGCGCTGTTCGACGGCTACGCGGCGCAGTTCGACGAGCACCTGGTGCAGACGCTGCGCTACGACGCGCCGCGGGTGCTGACCGAGCGGCTGGCCGCGTCGGGGCAGCGCTGGCGCCATGCGCTGGACCTGGGCTGCGGGACCGGGCTGTGCGGGCCTTTCCTGCGCGCGATGGCCGATCGCGTGACCGGCGTCGACCTCTCGACGCGCATGCTGGAGAAGGCGGGCGCGCTGGGGCTGTACGACGCGCTGGTGCAGGGCGATGTGGTGGACTTCCTGGCGCAGTCGCAGGACGTCTTCGACCTCGTGGTCGCCGCCGACGTGTTCATCTACGTGGGCGCGGTCGACGAGGTGTTCCGGCTGCTGGCGCAGCGCATGCCGGGGGGCGGTAGCTTCTGCTTCACCGTGGAGGAGTCGCAGGGCGCGGAG
>NZ_DASSVG010000381.1:0-4004 GCF_035706265.1 Ramlibacter sp.
GCCGCCATGGCGCAGATCGCGGAGGACGCGCAGCGCCTGCACGCCCAAGTGGGCGAGGATGCGAAGCGCCTGCACGCGCAGCTGGGCCAGGACGCGGAGCGCGCCCACGCGCAGATGGCTGCGGATACGGAGCGCCTGCACGCGCGCATGGCGGAGGATGCGCGGCTCGTCCACTCCGGCGTGGCCGAGGAAGCGCAGCGCATCCACGCGAGCCTGGTCGAACAGGCGCAGCGGGTGCATTCGGTCGTGTCCGAAGAAGCACAGCGAGTCCACGCGGGCCTGCTCGAACAAGCCCGACGCATCCACGTCACCGTGACCGAGGAAGCGCGGCGCGTCCATGCCGGTGTGGCCGAAGAAGCTCGGGGCGTTCACGCAGGGATCGCCGAACAGGCGCAGCGCGTCCACGAGCGGCTCGCGGAGCAGGCGCAGCACCTGCACGCCCGCGTCGGCGAGGCGTCGGCCCGCGCGGCCGAGCGCGAGCAGCAAGTGCTGCAGGAGCGCGCGCAGTTGCTGGACCGCATGACTGCACTGCTGGCTTCACTGCAGCAGTCTTCCGGCGAACAGCGCGCCGCCATCGATGCGATGGTGGCCTCGGCCTCCTCCGTGCTGGAGGAAGCCGGCGCGCAGTGGGCGCAGGTGCTGCAGGCACAGGCCGCGCGCGCGGCCGACACCAGCGCGCACCTGGGCGCCAGCGCGGTGGAACTGGCCAGCGTGGCCGAAGCCTTCGCGCAGGGCGTGCAGGGCTTCCAGGCCGGCAACGACAAGCTGACGGAAACGCTGCAACGCATCGAGTCCGCGCTGCAGCGCTCCACGGCGCGCAGCGACGAACAGCTCGCCTACTACGTGGCGCAGGCGCGCGAGGTGATCGACCTCAGCATTGCCTCGCAGCAGGGCCTGGTCGAGAACCTGCGCCAGCTCCAGGCCCGCAAGGGCAGCGCCCGCGCGCTGGCCGACGGAGAGCCCGCGTGATGCTGGAGGCGGACGAGGGCGAGCTCGCCGCGCAGGCGCCGGTCTGGACGGTCTTCGGCGACCTCATGTCCGGCCTGGTCGGCGCCTTCGTGCTGGTGCTGGTGGGCGTGCTGGTGGTGCAGATGGACCTGGTGGCCAGCCTGCAGCAGGAGGTGGAGAAGCGGCGGGTGGAGGAGCAGCGCCGCATCGCGCTGGAGAAGGCGCTCGCCATCCCGCTCGCCTCCGGCCGCGTGACCCTGGCCAACGGCCGCATCGGCATCAGCGGCAGCGTGCTGTTCGACGTGAATTCCGACGCCCTGCGGCCCGAGGGCCGTCAGTTGCTGCGCAGCCTGGTGCATCCCCTGCGGGTGTACCTCGGCGAGCGCAAGGAGATGCTGATGGTCAGCGGCTTCACCGACGACAAGCCGCTGCGCGAAGGCAACCGCCGCTTCGCCGACAACCTGGAGCTGTCGGCGCAGCGGGCGCTCACGGTGACGCGCGTGCTGATCGAGGAAGGCATGCCCTCGGCGCAGGTGTTCGCCGCCGCCTTCGGCCCCGAACAGCCGGTGGCCTCGAATGCGAGCGAAGAGGGCCGCGCGCTCAATCGCCGGGTGGAAATGGCGCCCGTGCCGCGCACGGCCCCCGCGCCGGCCGCGAAATGAACGCGGGCCCCGAGCACTTCCTGCAAGCGCTCGCCCGCCGCATGGAGGGCCAGCCGCCGGCCGTCCGCGCGCTGCTGGAACAGAAATTCGCGGGCGCCCTGGCCGAACGCGCGCAAGAGCCGGGGCCGACCGCCGGCGAGCGCCGGGCCGCGCCGGCCGCATCCGTGCGTGCATCCGCGCCGGCGCAGCAACAACGTGCCGCGACTCCGCTCGCGGCGCTCACCGAGCAGCTGCAAGCCGCCGCCTCGGCGCGGCTGGCCGATGCCGCCCAGGGCGAGCCTTTCGACCCGCAGGAACTCGCGAGCGCGCGCCGCTTCCGCCACGCCTGGGAGGCGGGCCGCACGGTGCAGCAGGTGGAGGCGGCGCTGCAGCGCCGGCCCGCCAACGCCGGCCCGCTCAACTCCCACGCGCTGGTGCTGCACTCGCTGGCGCTGATGCGCCAGCTCTCGCCCGACTACCTGCGCCGCTTCCTGCGGCTGGCGGAGTCGCTGCAGGCGCTGGAGCAGGCCGCAGCCATGCCGGGGCCGGGGCGGGCGCGCGCGGCCAAGGCCGCGAAGGCCAGCCGCAAGCCGCGGCGGAGTCGCTCCAGCGACAGTTGACGCGGCCCTTCGTCGCCGCCGCAACTCGGCCGTGACAGAGTTGGGGATTGCATGGGGCAATTTCCCCGGGTTTGGTGCCCCGCAAGCCGGGACTTTCCCCAGGCTTCGAGATTATTCCCGGAAGTTCCTACCATCTTTCCCGCATTCGCGGGCGATTCCTGAGCGGTTTCAGCGGATTAATGACCACTACCTCGAAAGGTCAATAGGCGAATACGAAAGCTACAAAGTCAGGCACGGGCGATGCGTTACGGCTGTTGCAGGAACAAGGGAACCATTGCAAACGCAACACCCCACGAGGAGTGCCTCAATGCAACGACATGCACCGAGGCGGCGCCTGGGCGTACCAGCCCCGACCCGCTATACCCTGACCGCGGCCTGCGCCGCCGCCATTGCGGCGGCGAGCCTGAATGCGCAGGCCGCCATGGACTATTTCGGTCCACCCTCTGCGACGGATCCGTCGCACTACACCGACCAGCCGTCCGATCCCACCCTGATGCTGCAGCAGCTGTTCGACGTGCCGGAGGCGAACGAAGGCGCACTGGAGATCCCCGGCGGCTTCATCGAGAAGAAGGAGGTCCCCGCCGAGAACGTGGTCCCGCGCGACGCGCTGTACCCGTTCGACTATCCCACCAACGGCCTGCCCAGCCCCTTGTTCGGCGCCCAGCCCTGGACGCAGAAGATGCTGATGTTCGAGGAGTTCGGCCCCGAGCCGCTGGACGCCAACGCCGAAGCCGGCACCCTGCCCTTCCCGCGTCCGACCACCGGCCCCGCGCCGGAGCAGGATCCCAACAACGCCCTGCGCAGCACGCCGGAGAGCGCGGCCCTCGACGCCTTCCTGGCGCAGACCGGCCTGATGCCCTTCCCCACCCGCGAGTCGAACACCTCGGTGCAGAACCCGTGGAAGGCGGACATCGAGCTGTTCCTCGAGCGCTTCCTCACCAACCCGCCGGCGGAGGGGCGCCCGCCCGGGGAAGGCTGGGCGCACCAGCGCTGGAACGAGTTCTACCCGCAAGCCTTCTTCAAGACCGTGCAGACCGGCGCGCGTGCCAACCTCGGCCTGCGTGACCACAAGCAGCTGCACGGCTACAACAAGGGCGAGTTCGGCCCCGGCGGCCTGTACTACAACACGGCCGACAACAGCAACCCGGCGTTCAACGGCACGACCAGGGGCATTCCGGTCAAGTTCCACCCGAAGTTCCCGGTGCAGGACAGCAAGGCGCTGTGGACCTTCGACGGCACCTTCCCGCCCAAGCTGCTGATGGCGCGCTACGGCCAGCCGATCCTCATGCGCCACTACAACGCGCTGCCGATCGACCCGCAGGCCAACCGCGGCTTCGGTCTGCACACGATCACGACGCACGAGCACAACGGCCACTCGCCGGCGGAAAGCGACGGCTACGCCAACGCCTTCTTCTTCCCCGGCCAGTTCTACGACTACCGCTGGCCGCTGCAGCTGGCGGGCTACGACACCATCAACACGAGCGCCACCGACCCGAAGGCGGCCTTCCCCTGCGCGCCCGGCGAGACGCTGTTCGTCAACGACGCCACCCCCGGCGTGAAGACCTGCCAGAACGGGAGCATCAAGATCCGCGGCGACTGGCGCGAGACGATGTCGACGCACTGGTTCCACGACCACATGCTCGACTTCACGGCACAGAACGTCTACAAGGGCAACGCCGTGATGATGAACTACTACTCGGCGCTGGACCGCGGCAACGAGGCCATCAACGACGGCGTGAACCTGCGCCTGCCCTCCGGCTCGGCGATGCCGTGGGGCAACCGCGACTACGACGTG
>NZ_DASSVG010000382.1:0-2164 GCF_035706265.1 Ramlibacter sp.
GCAAAGGACGCAAAGGAACATCCCCCCGGGGGTATTCCTTTTGCGTCCTTTGCGCTTTCTTTGCGTCCTTTGCGTCCGGCTGTTGAATCGGCTGTTCGATCGGCGGTTCGCCGTGCCGGCAGCCTACCGGATCGACCCCGCCAGCTCGAAGATCGGGATGTACATCAGGATCACGACCACGCCGATCACCGCGCCGACGAAGACCATCAGCAGCGGCTCGAACAGGCGCACGAACCACTCGATCCAGCGGCCCATCTCCTCGTCGTAGAAGTCGGCCGTCTTCTCCATCATCGCGCCCAGGTTGCCGGCCTGCTCGCCGGCGTGCAGCATGCGCAGCGCCACCGGCGTCGACAACTGGTTGGCTTCGAAGGCCTGCGACAGCGGCTGGCCCTCCCGCACGCGCTGCGCGGCCTGGTCCAGCAGGGCGGCCATGCGGGCGCCGATCAGGCCGCGCGCCATGCCGATCGCCTGCAGGATGGGGATGCCGCTTTGCAGCAGGATGCCGAGCGAGCGGTACAGGCGCGTCACCTGGTACAGGAACACCCGCTCGCGCACGCCGGGCAGCGCCAGCACGGCCTGGCCCACGGCGCGCCGCACCGCGGTGAGCTGCCACAGGCCCGCCGCCCCGGCGACCACGCCGGCGGCCGACAGGGCGAGGCCGGCGGCGTGCTCGTTGAGCATGCTGCCGAAGTTCATCAGCACCTGCGACATCCAGGGCAGCTTGGCGCCGACCTCGCCGAACACGGTGCTGAAGCGCGGCACCACGTAGCCCACCAGGAACAGCAGCACGCCCATGCCCACCAGCAGCAGCAGCACCGGGTAGACCGAGGCGCTGACGATCTTCTGCGTGAGCATGTCGATGCGGGTGCGGTAGGCCACGTAGCGCTGCAGGCCGCCGCTCACCGCGCCCGTCTTCTCGCTGGACTGGATCAGCGCGACGTACAGGTCGGGGAAGGTGGCGGGGAACTGCGCCAGCGCCTGCGAGAAGGACTTTCCTTCATAGAGCAGCCGCACCAGCGACGTGAGCACCTTGCGGGTGGAGGAGTCGTGCTCCTTCTCCGCCAGGCTTTCCAGCGCGGTGATCAGCGACAGGCCGGCGTTGATCAGCGTGGCCAGCTCCTGGCTGAAAAGCACCAGCGGGAAATCCTTGCTGCGCCCGATCGACACGCTCATCGCCGCGCCGAGCTTGCGCACCGGCGCCACTGCGATCACGCGCAGGCCCTGGTGCTCCGCCGCCTGGCGCGCGGCGTCCAGCGTGCCGGCGTCGAGCGTGAGCTGCACGATGCCGCGGCCGCCGTCGACGGCCTTGACCTGGAACTGCATGGCGCGCGGTCAGTAGCTGATGTCGGCGTTTTCTTCGGTGCCGCCGGGGGCGCCGTCCTTGCCGAAGGACATCAGGTCGAACTCGCCGGTGTCGCCGGGCGACTTGTAGACATAGGCACGGCCCCACGGGTCCGGCGGCACCACCTTGGCCAGGTACGGGCCCTTCCAGCGCGGCTCGTTGGCGGGCGCGGCGCTCAGGGCGGCCAGGCCTTGCTCGCTGGTGGGGTACTTGCCGACATCCAGGCGGTACATGTCCAGCGCCTTGACGATGCTGGCGATCTGGGTCTGCGCCGCCTTGCCCTCGGATTTACCGAGCTGGCTGAAGTAGCGCGGGCCGACGATGCTGACCAGCAGGCCGAGCACCACCAGCACGACCAGCAGTTCGAGCAGGGTGAAGCCGCGCGCGCGGGGGCGACGCAGCAACTGGGGAGTGGAAACGTTTCGCATGGAGAGTCCCTCTGGTTGTCGATTCACACCTTGTCGCAAATTTGATGCCCGCGTGAGCGCGTGAACCCTCCCTCGCGCTGGCGTGGGACTTGCGACCGGCCTCCCCGACCGGCCCGAGAGCCGGACCACTCTCCTGGAGCCCTCGATGTCGGAAGTACGCAATCGCTGGCGCCTGCGGGCCGGCGCTGCCGCCCTCTGCTGCGCCGCCCTGGGCGCCGCCCAGGCCACGCCGGCGCCGATCCAGATCACGGACGAAGGTGCGCAGGGCCTGGTCCTGAGCAACCTGGATGGCCCGCTGGAGCCGGAGCCCGCGCCCCGTGCCGCCGCGGCGCCGGCCCCCGCGCCGCGCCCGCAAGCGGCCTCGGCGCTGGTGAAGCGGCGCGAGGCGTGGTCG
>NZ_DASSVG010000383.1:0-4490 GCF_035706265.1 Ramlibacter sp.
CGTCGTCATCGGCGGCGGCAACATCTTCCGCGGCGTGGCCGGCGGCTCCGTCGGCATGGACCGCGCCACCGCGGACTACATGGGCATGCTGGCCACCGTGATGAACGCGCTGGCCCTGTCGGACGCGATGCACAAGCAGGGCCTGGTGCCCCGCGTCATGTCCGCCATCGCCATCGAGCAGGTGGTGGAGCCCTACGTGCGCCCCAAGGCGCTGCAATACCTGGAAGAAGGCAAGGTCGTGATCTTCGCCGCCGGCACCGGCAACCCCTTCTTCACCACCGATACCGCCGCGGCGTTGCGCGGTGCGGAAATCGGCGCCGAGATGGTGCTGAAGGCCACCAAGGTCGATGGCGTCTACACCGCGGACCCGAACAAGGACCCCAGCGCCGAACGCTACTCGCGCATCAGCTTCGACGAGGCGATGGCCCGCAACCTCGGCATCATGGATGCCACCGCCTTCGCGCTGTGCCGCGACCAGAAGCTGCCGATCAAGGTGTTCTCCATCTTCAAGCACGGGGCGCTCAAGCGCGTGGTGCTCGGGGAAGACGAAGGCACGCTGGTTTACGCCTGAGAGAGAGGAAAGCCATGACAACGATCGCCGAAATCAAGCAGACGATGCAGCACAAGATGGACCAGACCATCGCCAACTACAAGACGACGCTGACGCACATCCGCACCGGCCGCGCCAATCCGGGCCTGCTGGACGTGGTGCACGTGGACTACTACGGTTCGTCGGTGCCGATCAACCAGGTGGCCAACGTCTCGCTGCTGGACGCGCGGACCATCTCCGTGCAGCCCTGGGAAAAGGGCATGGGCGCCAAGATCGAGAAGGCGATCCGCGACAGCGACCTGGGCCTGAACCCCGCCTCCATGGGCGACCTGATCCGCGTGCCGATGCCGCCGATGTCGGAAGAGCGCCGCAAGGAGATCACCAAGCTGGTGCGCCACGAGGGCGAGAACGCCAAGATCGCGATCCGCAACCTGCGCCGCGACGCCAACGAGCACATCAAGAAGCTGGTGAAGGACAAGATCGCCACCGAGGACGAACTGAAGCGCGCCGAGGGCGAGGTGCAGAAGGTCACCGACAAGCACATCGCGGAGATCGACCAGCTCGTCGCCAGCAAGGAAAAGGAAATCATGGAGGTGTGAGCGCGCGCCGCAGGCGCGCGTGGTTGGGCGTTGAGCGTTCGGCGTTCAGCGTGAACAGCCCTACAGACCGGTCACGCCCAACGCTCAAGGCTCAACGCCCAACGCCCAACGCCCAACGTGAAACACATCCCGCACCACGTCGCCATCGTCATGGATGGCAACGGCCGCTGGGCCACCAAGCGCTTCCTGCCGCGCGTCGCCGGCCACAAGAAGGGCGTCGACGCGCTGCGCGCCTGCGTGCGCCACTGCGGCGACATCGGCGTGGGCGTGCTGACGGTGTTCGCCTTCTCTTCCGAGAACTGGAACCGGCCGGCGGACGAAGTGTCCGGCCTGATGGAACTGCTGGCCGTGGCGCTGGCGCGCGAGGTGCCGAAGCTGCAGGCCGAGGGCGTGCGCATCCACTTCGTGGGCGACCGTGCGCGCCTGTCCGAGAAGGTGCGCAACGGCCTCGCGCAGGCCGAGGCATTGACGGCCACCAACACGCGCCTGGTCTTCAACATCTGCTTCAACTACGGCGGCCGCTGGGACATCGCCCAGGCCGCGGCGAAGCTCGCGGCGCAGGGCCGCGAGATCACCGAGGAGGCCCTGGCCGGCGCCATGGCGCTGGCGCACGTGCCCGACCCCGATCTCGTGATCCGCACCGGCGGCGAGCAGCGCATCAGCAACTTCCTGCTCTGGCAGGCAGCCTACAGCGAGCTGTACTTCACCGACAAGCTGTGGCCCGAGTTCGACGCCGCGGCGATCGATGCCGCGATCGCCGACTACAGCCGGCGCGAGCGCCGCTTCGGCCGCACTTCCGAGCAGGTCGCCCCCAAGCCATCGAGCCGGAAGGTCGCCTGAAGGAGGCGCCGCGATGCTGAAGCAGCGCGTGATCACCGCCGTCGTCCTGCTGGCGATCCTGCTGCCGGCCCTGTTCTGGAAGACGCCCGAGCCCTTCCTGGCCATCACCCTGGTCCTGATCGCCGCCGGCGGCTGGGAGTGGGGGCGGCTGAACGGCCTGGGGCAGGGCGCCAACATCCTGCTCGGCGTCATCACGCTGGCCCTGTGCGGCGCCGCCTGGGCGCTCGGCTGGCCGCAGCATCCCTCGGCGCCGCTGTGGTCCATCGTCGGCGCGGCCTGGGTGCTGGCCGGCGCGGCCCTGGTGCGCGGCGGCGTCGACGGCTGGCCGAAGATCCCGCGCGCCTTGCGCGTGCCGGGCGGCGTGCTGGCGCTGGCGCTGGCCTGGATCGCGATGGCGCAGGCGCGCGTGATCGGCGTGAACTTCCTGCTCTCGATCCTGGTGCTGGTGTGGGTAGCCGACATCTTTGCCTACTTCGCCGGCCGCGCCATCGGCGGCAAGTTCACCCAGCGCAAGCTGGCGCCGGTGATCAGCCCCAAGAAAAGCTGGGAAGGCGTCTGGGGCGGCATGCTCGGCGTGGTGGTGCTGGCCGTCGCCTGGGCGCTGGCCGACAACGCCGCCCACGCGCAGGTGCCCAGCCTGTATTCCCGTCTCGCCGATCTCGGCTGGCCGGTGGTGGTGGTCGCCGCCATCTTCCTGGCCGCCATGAGCGTCATCGGCGACCTCACCGAATCCCTCGTCAAGCGCAGCGCCGGCATCAAGGATTCGAGCCAGCTGCTGCCCGGCCACGGCGGCGTGCTCGATCGCGTCGACGCCCTGCTGCCCACGCTGCCCTTGGCAATGATGCTGGCGACGCTGGCCCAACGATGAAACAACGCATTGCCGTCCTCGGCTCCACCGGATCGATCGGGGCCAACACGCTGGACGTGGTCGCCCGCCACCCGGAGCGCTTCGAAGTCTTCGCCCTGAGCGCTGCCTCGCGGGTGGAGGCCATGCTGCAGCAGTGCCTGCAGTTCCGCCCCGCCTTCGCCGTGATGGCGCGCGAGGACGCGGGTCGGGCGCTGGCGGCGCAGCTGGAATCCAGCGGCCTGCCCACGCGCGTGCTGTGGGGCGCCGCCGCGCTCGACACCATCGCCGCCCACGAGTCGGTCGACACCGTGATGGCCTCCATCGTCGGCGCCGCCGGCCTGTCCTCCTGCATCGCCGCCGCGCGCGCCGGCAAGAAGCTGCTGCTGGCGAACAAGGAGGCGCTGGTGGTCGGCGGCGAGCTGTTCCTGCAGGCCGTGCGCCAGGGCGGCGCGCGCCTGCTGCCGATCGACAGCGAGCATTCCGCCATCTTCCAGTCGCTGCCCGAAGACCCCGCCACCTGGGAAGCGCGGGTCGAGAAGATCATCCTCACCGCCTCCGGCGGCCCCTTCCGCACCCGCGATCCCGCGAGCCTGCGCGAGGTGACGCCCGAGCAGGCCTGCGCGCATCCGAACTGGGTGATGGGCCGCAAGATCTCGGTCGATTCCGCGACCATGATGAACAAGGCGCTGGAGGTGATCGAGGCGCGCTACCTGTTCGGGCTCGCGCCCGAGCGCCTGCAGGTGGTGATCCACCCGCAGAGCGTGATCCACTCGATGGTGCAGTACCGCGATACCTCCGTGGTGGCGCAGCTGGGAACGCCCGACATGCGCGTGCCGATCGCCTACGGCCTCGCCTGGCCGGAGCGCGTGGCCTCGGGCGCGCAGGCGCTCGACTTCGGAGCGCTGGCGGACATGAGCTTCGAGTCGCTCGACACGCGCGGCCACCGCGAGCGCTTCCCCGGCCTGCAACTGGCCTGGGACAGCCTGGCCGCGCCCTTCGGCACCACGGCCGTGCTGAATGCCGCCAACGAGGTGGCGGTCGCCGCGTTCCTGGAGCGGCGCATCCGCTTCGACCAGATCCACGCGGTAAACCTCGGAACCCTGACGGCCGTGCTTCCCTCCAAGCCGCAATCGCTGCACGATCTGCTGGAGCTGGACGCGCAGGCCCGCCGCGCCGCGCAGCAGCTGATCGCACCGCTCGCGGCCTGATCCGAGACTAGAGGGGACCCGTTCCGATGCTGACCATCGTCGCCTTCATCGTGGCCCTCGGCCTGCTGATCGCCGTGCACGAATACGGCCACTACCGCGTGGCCGTCGCGTGCGGGGTGAAGGTGCTGCGCTTCTCGGTCGGCTTCGGCCGCGCGCTCTACAAGTGGAAGGCGCGCAAGCCGCGCCCCGGCCAGGACACCGAGTTCGTGATCGGCGCCTTTCCCCTGGGCGGCTTCGTGAAGATGCTGGACGAGCGCGAGGGCCCGGTCGATCCCGCCGAGCGCCACCGCGCCTTCAACAACCAGCCCCTGAGGTCGCGGGTGGCCATCGTGGCCGCCGGGCCGCTGGCCAACCTGCTGCTGGCGATCCTGCTCTATGCGCTCGTGAACTGGATCGGCGTGCAGGAGCCGCAGGCCATCCTGGGCAGCCCGGTGGCCGGCTCCATC
>NZ_DASSVG010000384.1:0-2135 GCF_035706265.1 Ramlibacter sp.
CTTCGTCTACCTGGCCCACGACGAGAACGAGACGCCGGTGGCGATCAAGGAGTACCGCATCGCCGAGGACGACCCGGTCAAGTTCAACCACGGCATGCGCTGCTTCTTCGAGGAGGGCCGCGCGCTGGCGCGCATGTCGCACCCCAACGTGGTGCGCGTGCTGAACTTCTTCCGCGCCAACGACACGGTCTATCTCGTGATGCGCTACGAGCGCGGCCGGTCGCTCGCCGAGCACGTGCGCCAGCGGCGCGGCGCGCTGGACGAGGCATGGCTGCGCGGCACCTTCGCCGACCTGCTGAACGGCTTGCGCGAGGTGCACTCGAACAAGCTGATGCACCTGGACATCAAGCCGGCCAACGTCTACATCCGCAACGACGGCACGCCGCTGCTGATCGATTTCGGCGCGGCGCGCCAGACGCTGTCGGGCGAGGGCGTGCAGCTGCCGCCGACGTACACGCCGGGCTTCGCTTCGCCGGAGCAGCATACCCACCGCCAGCTGCTCGGCCCGTGGAGCGACGTCTACTCCGTGGGCGCGACGATGTACGCCTGCCTCGCCGGCGCCTCGCCGCAGCCCGCCGACCAGCGCCTGGAGAACGACACGCTGGTGCCGGCGCGGCGCGCATGGTCCGGCAAGTACTCGGGCGACCTGCTGGACATCATCGACTGGTGCATGCGCCTGGACCACCTCGAGCGGCCGCAGAGCGTGTTCGCCCTGCAGAAGACGCTGCTCGGCGAGAAGGCGCCCGAGTACCACGGCAAGCCCACCATGCTGCACGGCATCCGGGATGCGGTGCTGCGCTTCACGGGGACATTCTTTTGAACTGCGTCCTCGTCCACGAGACGCGCATCGGCGCGCGCAAGTCGAATCAGGACCGCCTCGGGTTCTGGCGCACCGGCCAGTCGCTGCTCATGGTGGTGGCCGACGGCCTGGGCGGGCACCTGCACGGCGAGATCGCGGCGCAGGTCGCGGTGCAGTACTTCGCCGCCGCCTTCCAGCGCGAGGCGCGGCCGCTGCTGGCGGCGCCGGAAGTCTTCCTCGCCAAGAGCATGAACGGCGCGCATGCCGCGATCCTGCGCGAGGCGCAGCGGCTGCAGCTCGCCGATACGCCGCGCACCGTGATCGTCGCCTGCGTGGTGCAGGAAGGCCACGCCTACTGGACGCACGTCGGCGACTGCCGGCTCTATGTCGTGCGCCGCGGCAGCATCCTGCAGCGCACCCGCGACCACACCGTGGTGCAGCAGCTGCTGGACGCCGGCCGCATTCGCGAGGAGGCGGTCACGACGCACCCCGACCGCAACCGGCTGCTGCAGTGCCTGGGCAGCCTGCAGGCGCCCAAGCCGGACATGGTGGAGCGGCTGCGCCTGAAGCGCGACGACCTGATCCTGCTGTGCTCCGACGGGCTGTGGGGTCCGCTGACGCAGCGCCAGCTGCTGCACGCGCTGGTGACGCGCGCGCTCGAGCAGGCGGTCCCGGAGCTCGCCGACCTCGCCGAGGTGCGCGCCGGCCCGCAGTGCGATAATGTCACCGTGCTCGCCATGGCCTGGGGAGAAGACGAGATGCTCCCGGCCGACGAGCCGCCGACCATACCCGCCCAGGAGCTCCCCACCGACGTGCAGGACTTCACCGCCACCGATCCGGATTTTTTGCGCATGTCCGACGAGGACATCGAGAAGGCGATCGCCGAGCTCAAGGCCGCGCTGCGCAAGACGCCGCCGCAGCAGCGATGAGCGCGGGCGCGAGGCCCAGCGGCCGGGCGCCGGACGAGCTGCGCCGCGTGCGCATCGAGCGCCAGTTCACCCGCCACGCCGAAGGCTCGGTGCTGGTGGAGTTCGGCGATACGCGCGTGCTGTGCACCGCGAGCGTCGAGGAGCGCGTGCCGCCCTTTCTCAGGGACACCGGGCGCGGCTGGGTCACCGCCGAATACGGCATGCTGCCGCGCTCGACGCATACCCGCACCGATCGCGAGGCATCGCGCGGCAGACAGAGCGGGCGCACGCAGGAAATCCAGCGCCTGATCGGGCGCTCGCTCCGCGCCGTCCTGGACGGCGCCTCGCTCGGAGGGAGAACCATTCATGTGGACTGCGACGTATTGCAGGCCGACGGCGGCACGCGCACCGCGGCGATCACCGGCGCC
>NZ_DASSVG010000385.1:0-3055 GCF_035706265.1 Ramlibacter sp.
CCGCCGTGCGCCGGGCCCCACAGGCAGGCCACGCCGGCCGCGATGGCGGCGAACGGGTTGGTGCCGGAAGAGCCGCACAGGCGCACCGTGGAGGTGGAGGCGTTCTGCTCGTGGTCGGCGTGCAGGATGAAGATGCGGTCCATCGCGCGCACCAGCACGTCGTTGGGTTCGTAGTCCTCGCACGGCGTGGCGAACATCATGCGCATGAAGTTCTCGGTGTACGACAGCGAGTTCTTCGGGTAGATGTACGGCTGGCCGACCGAGTACTTGTACGCCATCGACACCAGCGTCGGCATCTTGGCGATCAGGCGGATGGCGCTGATCTCGCGGTGCTCGGGATTGTTGATGTCCGTGCTGTCGTGGTAGAAGGCCGACAGCGCGCCCACCAGGCCCGTCAGCACGGCCATCGGGTGCGCGTCGCGGCGGAAGCCGCGCAGGAAGAACTGCATCTGCTCGTTGACCATCGTGTGGTTGGTCACGCGCGCCACGAAGTCCTTCTTCTGCTGCGGGTTGGGCAGCTCGCCGTACAGCAGCAGGTAGCAGGTCTCGAGGTAGTCGCAGTTGGTGGCCAGCTGCTCGATCGGATAGCCGCGGTACAGCAGCTCGCCCTTGTCGCCGTCGATGTAGGTGATGGTCGACTGGCACGACGCCGTGGACAGGAAGCCCGGGTCGTAGGTGAACATGCCGGTCTGGGCGTAGAGCTTGCGGATGTCGATCACGTCCGGGCCGATGGTGCCGTTGTACACCGGCATCTCGACGCTGGGGCTGCCGTTGCTGAACGACAGAGTGGCCTTGTAATCAGCGAGTTTCATAGTCTTTCCTGTCAGGTTTCAATGCCCGTGTCCCGGTGATGCGCCTGCGGGCATGCGCAGCATCTCCAGCACTTCCTTGATGTCCGGGCGGTCCAGGGCGCCGGCCGGTTCCTTGCGTTTGAGCAGCAGGTCCAGCAGGTCGTTGTCGGCCAGGTCCATCAGATCGCCGAGCGCCCGGGCCTGCCCAACGGTCAGGCGCGACGCATGCCGATCGAAGAACCGCTCGATGAAGAGGTCGTTTTCCAGCAGCCCGCGGCGGCAACGCCACCGCAACTTGCTGAGGCCGCGGTCATCCAGCAGCTCGTCGTCCATTGTCGCTCCGGTTTTGGCGAGTTGTCTTTTGACCTGCGTCAGACAGCACGCCGGACCATCAGCTCCTTGATCTTGCCGATCGCCATGGTCGGATTCAGCCCCTTCGGGCAGACGTCGACGCAATTCATGATCGTGTGGCAGCGGAACAGGCGGTACGGGTCTTCCAGGTTGTCCAGGCGCTCGCCCGTGGCCTCGTCGCGGCTGTCGGCGAGGAAGCGGTAGGCCTGCAGCAGGCCGGCCGGGCCGACGAACTTGTCCGGGTTCCACCAGAAGCTGGGGCAGCTGGTCGAGCAGCTCGCGCACAGGATGCACTCGTACAGGCCGTTGAGCTCCTCGCGCTCCTCGGGCGACTGCAGGCGCTCCTTCTCGGGCGGGATGCTGTCGTTGATCAGGTAGGGCTTGATCGAGTGGTACTGCTTGAAGAACTGCGTCATGTCCACGATCAGGTCGCGGATCACGGGCAGGCCCGGCAGCGGCTTCAGGACGATCGGGTCCTTCAGCGTGCGCAGGTTGGTCAGGCACGCCAGGCCGTTCTTGCCGTTGATGTTCATCGCGTCGGAGCCGCAGACGCCTTCGCGGCAGGAGCGGCGGAAGGCGATCGAGGGGTCCTGGGCCTTGAGCTTCATCAGGGCGTCGAGCAGCATGCGCTCGTTGCCCTCGAGTTCGATCTCCACCGTCTGCATGTACGGCTTGTCGTCCTTGTCCGGGTCGTAGCGGTAGATGTGGAAGGTGCGCTTTTGCATGTCTTGGGATCTTTCGAAAACTACTTAGAAGGTGCGGACCTTCGGCGGCACGGACTCGACGGACAGGGGCTTGAGCTTCACGGGCTTGTAGGCGAGGCGGTTGCCTTCGCGGTACCAGAGCGAGTGCTTCATCCAGTTGGCGTCGTCGCGGCCGAGCGGGGCGACCGGGTCGTCCGCCGGGCGCTCGTAGTCGCTCACGGTGTGGGCGCCGCGGCATTCCTTGCGGGCGGCCGCCGAGACCATGGTGGCCTGCGCCACCTCGATCAGGTTCTCGACTTCCAGCGCCTCGACGCGGGCGGTGTTGAACACGCGCGACTTGTCCTTCAGGCCGATGGTGCCCATGCGCTCGCGGATCGCCGCGATCTTGCGCACGCCCTCGTCCATGCTGGCCTGGGTGCGGAACACGCCCGCGTGCTGCTGCATGGTGGCGCGGATGTCGTTGGCGACGTTCTGCGCGTATTCGCCCGAGGAGGCGTTCTCGAGCCGGTTCAGGCGCTCCAGCGAGCGCTCGGCGGCGTCGGCCGGCAGGTCCTTGTGCGACCTGGTGCGGCTGGCGAATTCGACGATGTGGTTGCCGGCGGCCTTGCCGAACACCAGCAGGTCCAGCAGCGAGTTGGTGCCCAGGCGGTTGGCGCCGTGCACCGAGACGCAGGAGCACTCGCCCACGGCGTACAGGCCGTTGACGACGGCGTTGTCGTCGCCGCCCTGCTGCGTCACCACCTGGCCGTGGATGTTGGTCGGGATGCCGCCCATCTGGTAGTGGATGGTGGGCACCACCGGGATCGGCTCGCGCGTGATGTCGACGTTGGCGAAGTTGACGCCGATCTCGTACACCGAGGGCAGGCGCTTGTGGATGGTCTCGGCGCCCAGGTGGTCGAGCTTGAGCAGCACGTAGTCCTTGTTCGGGCCGCAGCCGCGCCCTTCCTTGATCTCCTGGTCCATCGAGCGGGAGACGAAGTCGCGCGGCGCCAGGTCCTTCAGCGTGGGCGCGTAGCGCTCCATGAAGCGCTCGCCGTTGCTATTGAGCAGGATGGCGCCTTCGCCGCGGCAGCCCTCGGTGAGCAGCACGCCCGCGCCGGCCACGCCGGTGGGGTGGAACTGCCAGAACTCCAGGTCCTGCAGCGGGATGCCGGCGCGCGCCGCCATGCCCAGGCCGTCGCCGGTGTTGATGAAGGCGTTGGTGGAGGC
>NZ_DASSVG010000386.1:0-10007 GCF_035706265.1 Ramlibacter sp.
CGCACGCAGATCACGCTGCTGATCGCGCACCGGCTTTCGACCGTGCTGCATGCCGACGCGATCCACGTGCTGGAGCGGGGC
Organism: Ramlibacter sp.; assembly: GCF_035706265.1. Lineage (GTDB taxonomy): Bacteria > Pseudomonadota > Gammaproteobacteria > Burkholderiales > Burkholderiaceae_C > Ramlibacter. The sequence continues at coordinate 82 of NZ_DASSVG010000386.1, forward strand.
CGCGTGGTGGAGAGCGGCACCCACGCGGAACTGCTGGCGCTCAAGGGCCTGTACTACGCCATGTGGCGCCAGCAGATCGGCGAGCGCGAAGCCGCCGCGGCCGCCCGCGCGCCGCTGCGCACGCAGGGCGACGAGGAAAGCGGCACGACCGCTCCGGTCGAACTGGTGCCGCCGCTGTAGCGCAAGGCAGGCGCGCTACCGATTGCATCGTCCGTGGCGGGGTCAATCCGCGGCTTTCCCGCGCGATCGGCACGGCCGGCGAGAATGGCCGCCGTCCCGCGAACGAGGAGGTTCCATGCCCGTGTCCCACGACGTGTCCGCCCGCCGCCGCGCCTTCCGGCAGTTGCATGCCTCGGGCTGCTTCCTGATCCCGAACCCGTGGGATCCGGGCAGTGCCCGCTACCTCGAGCAGCTCGGCTTCAAGGCACTCGCAACCACGAGTTCGGGCGCGGCATGGCGCCATGCGAAGGCCGACGGGCAGATGCGCGTGGAGGAAGTGCTGGTGCACCTGCGCGAGATGGTCGCCGCGACCACCCTGCCCGTGAACGCCGACTTCGAGGCCGGCTTCGCCGACGACCCCGAGGGCGTGGCGCGCAACGTGCGGCTCGCGGTGGAGACGGGCGTGGCGGGCTTGTCGATCGAGGATGCCACCGGCGATCCCGCGGTGCCCGTGCGCGACCTGCCGGCCGCGGTCGAACGCATCCGCGCCGCCCGCCGCGCGATCGACGAAGCCGGCAGCGAGACGCTGCTGGTCGGGCGGGCCGAGAACTTCTGGCTCGGCCGACAGGATCTCGACGACACGATCCGGCGCCTGCAGGCCTATGCGGAAGCCGGCGCCGACTGCCTCTATGCGCCTGGCCTGCGCACCCGCGCGCACATCGAAGCGGTTGTGGCCGCGGTCGCGCCCAAGCCCGTGAACCTGCTGGTGGGCGCGGCCTCGGAGTTCTCGCTGCGCGACATCGAAGCGATGGGTGTGCGGCGGGTGAGCGTGGGCGGTGCGCTGGCGCGCAGCGCCTGGGGCGGCTTCATGCGGGCGGCGCAGATGCTCGCCTCAGAAGGGCGCTTCGACGGCTTCGCCGATGCGGCCTCGGGGGCGGAGCTCAATGCCCTGTTCCGCGAGCGCCCAGGCGCCTAGTGATAGGTCGGCGGCCCCGCCAGCATCTGGTAGATCCAGACGGCGAAGCCGTAGCCTGCCACGATCAGCACCGCCAGCACCGGCGCCATCACGAAGGTGAGGAAGAACCAGGTCCGGAATTCCTCCTTCTTGCGCTGCCCGCCCGGCGCCTGTTGCGCCGCTTCGCCCGGCGCCGCGGCAGCAGGCCGGTCCCCGGAAGTCGCTTTCATGGAACCTCCGCCATGTTCGGCAGCCGGTGGGCGATGCCCTTGTGGCAGTCGATGCAGGTCTTCTCGCCCGATTCCAGCGCCGTCGAGTGCGCGAACTGCGCGCGCCGGCCCTGGCGCGTGAAGTCCATCGATTCGTAGCGGTGGCAGTTGCGGCACTCCAGCGAGTCGTTCGCCTTCAGCCGCGCCCACTCGTGCTGCGCCAGTTCCAGCCGCTTGTCGAGGAACTCCTCGCGCGTGTCGATGGTCCCGAAGATCCAGCCCCACACTTCCTTCGACGCCTGCATCTTGCGGGCGATCTTGTTGGTCCAGTCGTGCGGCACGTGGCAATCGGCGCAGCGGGCGCGCACGCCCGAGCGGTTGGTGAAGTGGATGGTCGGCTGCAGCTCCTGGTACGGGTTGTCGCGCATCTCGTGGCAGCTGGTGCAGAAGGGCTCGGTGTTGGCGAATTCCAGCGCCGTGTTGAAGGCGCCCCAGAACAGGACGCCGCCGATGAAGCCGCCGATGGTGAGGAAGCCGAGGCTGTAGTGCAGGCTCGGCCGCCGCAGCGTGAGCCAGTAGCGCCGCACGAGGGCCATCATGGCGCCGGCGGCCTCTTGGGCGTTTCGCCGGCGCGCGCGCGTGCTTCCTCGCGCAGGCGCCGCACCACCGCGTCCACATCCTCGAAGGTGCTGGGCACGCGGGCTTCCACTTCCATCTGCACCACGTGGCAGGTGTCGCAGAAGTAGCGCGTCGGCGCCACGTCGGCCAGGAAGTTGCCCCCGCGGTCCGTGTAGTGCGTGATGCTGATCGGCGTGGCCTGGCTCTCGCCGGCGCGCGTGCGCGAGTGGCACATCATGCACTTGTTGGCGAAGCGGTCGATCTGGTAGTTGTCGATCGCGTGCGGGATGGTGGGCGGCTGCATCGCATAGGAGCGCACCCGCCGGGTGTCGCGGTTCTCGGCGCCGATCAGCGGCGGCGGCCGTGTCTGGTCGGTGAAGCCGGCGTCGCCGCGGAACGGGTCCTTGTGCGGCACCGGATCGGCGGCCAGCGCGGCGCCGCAGGCCAGCGCCAGCAGGAGCAGGGTCGTCTTGCGCATGTCAGGCGATCTTCACGATGCGGCAGCCGCACTTCTTGAAGTCGGTCTGCAGCGAGATGGGGTCCGTGGCGTCCAGCGTCAGCTTGTTGATCAACTGGCTGGAGTCGAACCAGGGCACGAACACCACGCCGCGCGGCGGCCGGTTGCGCCCGCGCGTCTCCACCCGCGTGCGCATGCTGCCGCGGCGCGACTGCAGCTCCACCTCCGAACCGCGCCGCACGCCGAGCGCCTTCGCGTCCTCGGGGTGCATGAACACCACCGCGTTCGGGAACGCGCGATACAGCTCGGGCACGCGCCGCGTCATGGAGCCGGAGTGCCAGTGCTCCAGCACACGCCCCGTCACCAGCCAGAGCGGAAACTCCTGGTCGGGCATCTCCGCCGGCGGCTCGTAGGGGAAGGCGAAGACGTTGGCCTTGCCGTCCGGGTTGCCGTAGAACTGCCAGCCCGTGCCCGCCTTCACGTAGGGATCGGTGCCCTCCTTGTAGCGCCAGAGCGTCTCCTTGCCATCCACCACTGGCCAGCGCAGCCCGCGCACCTGGTGGTAGGTGTCGAAGGGCGCGAGATCGTGGCCGTGGCCGCGGCCGAACTGGGCGTACTCCTCGAACAGGCCCTTCTGCACGTAGAAGCCGAAGTGCTTCGCCTCGATGTTGTTGTAGCTGGCGTCGCCCTGCGAGGCGGGAAAGGCGTCCACCTGGCCGTTGCGGAACAGCACTTCGAAGAGCGTCTTGCCGCGGTAGCCGGGGCTGCGGTCCAGGAGTTCCTTCGGCCACACCTCCTCCATCCGGAAGCGCTTGGTGAACTCCATGACCTGCCAGAGGTCCGAGCGGGCTTCGCCGGGCGGATCCACCAGCTGGCGCCAGAACTGCGTGCGCCGCTCCGCATTGCCGAAGGCGCCCTCCTTCTCGACCCACATCGCCGCCGGCAGGATCAGGTCCGCCGCGGCGGAGGTCACCGTCGGATAGACCTCCGAGACGGTGACGAAGTTGGCCGGGTTGCGGAAGCCGGGAAAGCCTTCGTGGTTCAGGTTGGCCGCGGCCTGCAGGTTGTTGGTGGTCTGCGTCCAGTAGCAATTGAGCTTGCCGTCGGTGAGCATGCGGCTTTGCAGCACCGCATGGAAGCCGGGCTTGTCGGGGATGGTGCCGGGCGGCAGCTTCCAGATCCTCTCGGCGGCTTCGCGGTGCTTCGGGTTGGTCACCACCATGTCGGCCGGCAGCCGGTGCGCGAAGGTGCCTACCTCGCGCGCCGTGCCGCAGGCCGACGGTTGGCCGGTCAGCGAGAACGGGCTGTTGCCCGGCGTCGCGATCTTGCCGGTGAGCAGGTGCAGGTTGTAGACGAGGTGGTTGGCCCAGACGCCGCGGGTGTGCTGGTTGAAGCCCATGGTCCAGAAGGACATCACCTTCACCTTCGGGTCCGCGTACAGCTGCGCGAGCCGCTCCAGCCGCTCCTTCGGCACACCGGAGAGCTTCGCGGCGTAATCGACGTCGAAGGGTTTCACGAACTGCGCGAACTCGTCGAAGCTCATGGGCTGCGAGCCCCCTGCGTCCGCCGCGTTCTTCGCCGCCTTCTGCAGCGGGTGCTCGGGCCGCAGGCCGTAGCCGATGTTCGTGTTGCCGCGCTTGAAGTTGACGTGCTTGGACAGGAAGTCGCGGTTGACGGCGCCCTTCTGGATGATGTAGTTCGCGATGTAGTTCAGGATGGCCAGGTCGGTCTGCGGCGTGAACACCATCGGGATGTCCGCCAGCTCGAAGCTGCGGTGCTCGTAGGTGGAGAGCACGGCCACGCGCACGTGCGGGGCCGAGAGCTTGCGCGCGCCCAGCCGCTGCCACAGGATCGGGTGCATCTCCGCCATGTTCGAGCCCCACAGCACGAAGGCGTCGGCCTGCTCGATGTCGTCGTAGCAGCCCATGGGCTCGTCCATGCCGAAGGTGCGCATGAAGCCCACTGCCGCCGAGGCCATGCAGTGGCGCGCGTTCGGGTCGAGGTTGTTGGAGCGGAAACCCGCCTTCATCATCTTGGAGGCAGCGTAGCCCTCCCAGATCGTCCACTGGCCCGAGCCGAACATGCCCACCGCGGTGGGCCCCTTCTCGCGCAGCACCTGCTTCCACTTCTGCGCCATCACGTCGAAGGCCTGGTCCCAGCTGACCGGCGTGAAGTCGCCGTCCTTGTGGTACTGGCCGTTCCTCATGCGCAGCAGCGGCGTGGTGAGGCGGTCCTGCCCGTACATGATCTTGGACAGGAAGTAGCCCTTGACGCAGTTGACGCCGCGGTTCACTTCGGCCTGCGGGTCGCCGTGGGTGGCGACCACCCGCCCGCCCTTCACGGCCACGTTGACGCCGCAGCCCACGCCGCAGAAGCGGCACGGCGCCTTCGACCAGCGCAGCTGGCTGGATTCGGCGTCCAGGATCACGTTCTGCGCCGCGGCCGGCAGCGCGATCCCTCCGGCAGCCGCGGCGGCAGCGGCCGCCGACTGCCTCATGAAGTCACGCCGGCTCCGGGGGGGAAGTCTCATGCGCTGTCTCCTGTTCTTCTGCTGCGAGCGGCTCGCTGTGTTCGGACACCAGCATGGCGCAGATCACGCCAGGCAGGGCCTGCACGCGGGCCAGCCCCTCGGTGATCTCGCGGGCGTGCTCCGATTCGAGCGTCACCACGAGCTTGCCTGCCGGATCGGCTGCGTGCACGGTCGCGCCGGCCAGCCGCGCGACGCGCGCGCGGACGGAATCCACGGCCTCCGGCCTGGTCTGCACCAGCACGCCGGCGACATGGAAGAGCGGACAGGACCGTGCCATGCGCCTCCGAAAAATGCGCCGGATTCTAGGCAGGTTCTGCGCGGCCGTGTACTCTCGTCGCGCCCTGGCGCGCATGGTCTAAGTCGATTCTTTTCGCCTCGCGCGAGCGATGCGAACCAAAGACCGAAGATGTCTGCTCAGGCCGGCTCGGGCCTGACCACGCGCCGCCACGCCGCGCGCCCGATCAGCCGCGCCTTGCTGCCCCAGTCCATGCGCTGCAGGTTGGTCTTGACGATGCCCTGCGTGAAGCGGGTCTTCTTCGAATAGTCGATGCGCACGTCGACGATCACCGTCCGGCCCTCGCGCGCGTGCGCCTCGGCCTGCTCGATCACCGGCACGATCTCGGCGTCGCCGGGCATCGCGAGGTACACCGCACCGGTGGCCTCGGCAATGCCGCGGAAGCGGATCTCCGGCAGCACCGTGCAGGCCTTGCGGTTGTAGGGCAGCTGCTGCGCCTGCGAGATCTGCGACAGCTCGCCATCGTTGAACACGTAGTAGACGATGCCGAGTTTCAGCTCCGTGGCCGTGAGGATCTCCAGCCCCGTCATGAGGAAGGCGCCGTCCCCGACGATGCCCGCCACCTGCTGACGCGGATGCGTGAGCTTCACGCCGATGGCGGCCGGCACGCAGTAGCCCATGCAGTTGAAGTCGGTGGGCGACAGCACGTGCCGGCTGCGCGTGGACGGGAACAGCTCCGCGGTCAGGAAGGTGTGGTTGCCGTCGTCGGCCAGCAGGAAGGCGTCGTCGGCCAGGCGCTCGCGCAGGGCCTGGAAGAAGCGCGCCGGGTTCACGCGGCCGCGGCTGTCGTGCGCGAGCCATTCGTCGCGATACGCCTTCTTGTCACGCGCGATGCGTGCCCGCACGTCCTGCGTCGCGACGGCGGGCTGGCCCGCCGGCAGGCGCTCCAGCAGCGCCGCGAGCACCTGGGCCGCGTCGCCCGCGATGGCCACCTCCGCCGGATAGTTGGCGTCGAACACCTCCGGGTTGATGTCGGCGTGGACCAGCTTCCAGCGCGGATCGAGGCCGTAGCTGCCGGTGGCGATTTCGCCGAAGCGCGTGCCGACGGCCAGCAGCACGTCGCACTCCGCGAAGGCGTTGGTCGCCGCGGGGACGGCGGCCGGGCCGATGCCCATGCCCGTGTGCAGCGGATGCGTGGCCGGGAAGACGCTCAGGCCTTGCAGCGTGGTGGCCACGGGCGCATTCAGGCGCTCGGCCAACCGGATCGCCAGCTCGGAGGCATCGCGCGCGCCCCAGCCGAGGAACAGGCCGGGCCGCTGCGCTCCGCGCAGCAGGGCCGCGGCGCGATCCAGTGCCGTCGCATCCGGCGCGGCGGGCGCGACCGGCTGCGGCGCCGGCGGCAGGGCCGACACCTCGCCCGTGAACAGCTGCAGGTCCACCGGAATCTCCACGAACACCGGCCCCGGCTCGCCGCCGGTGGCCACGCGCCAGGCCTCGAACAGCGTCGGCACGATGTCCTCGTGCCGCGTGACGCGCCAGCGCCCCTTGGTAATCGCACGCACCATCTCGAGCTGGTCGATCTCGTGCAGCTGGTACTTGTAGCCGTGGCTGCTGTGGATGCCGCCCGTGATCACCAGCATGGGGATGCCGTCGAGGAACGCTTCGCCGATTCCCGCATAGGCGAGCGCGGTGCCCGCGGCCGGCACCACCAGCAGCGCACCCGGGTACGCATTGGTGCGGCTCACCGCATCGGCCATGAAGGCGGCGGCGCCCTCGTGCGTGACGCGCACCGGCGTGACCGTGGGCGAGGACGCCAGCTCGTCGTAGATCTCGGTGTTGTGCACGCCGGGAATGCCGAAGGTGTAGCGCACGCCCAGCTGCTCCAGCGCGTGCCGCACCAGGCTGGCACCGGTCTTCTTCATCGTCGTCCTCCGTCTCGTGTTCAGCCGGCGACGTGGGCGGCCGCCGCCTGCGCCGTCAGGATGCAGCCCGAAAGAAAGGTGCCTTCCAGCGAGCCGCGGCCGCTGCAGCCGCCGCCGCCGAAGCCCGCCGCCTCGCCCGCCGCATACAGGCCCGCGATCGGCTCGCCGTCGCGGCCGATCACGCGCGAGTGCAGGTCGGTCTGGATGCCGCCGGTGGACTTGCGCGTGAGCAGCTGGCAGCGGATGGCGATCAGCGGGCCGGCCTTGGCATCCAGGATCGGCTGGAAGTTGCAGGTCCGCACGCGGTCGCCCGTCCAGGCGCGCAGCTGCGCGATGCGGCGCAGCTGGTCGTCGTTGTGGAAACGCCGGCCGCGCCGCATCTGTTCATCGTAGGGGCGGATGGAGGCTTCCATTGCCTCCGGGGTGACACGCCCGTCGCCCGCCAGCGCGTTCATGCGTTCGGCCAGCGTGGCGAGGTCCGGCGCCTGCACGAAGTCGCTGCAGCGCGCCAGCAGTTCGTCCACCAGCGCCGGGTTGCCGCGCAGCATCTGCAGGCCGAAGGGCAGCATGCGCCGGTCGCGGATCAGCGGGTTGTGCTCCGCGCCGGAAGCGGCCAGCTCGCGCTCGGCGATGCGGCGGTTCAGCACCTGCCACGTGTGGGGCCAGCCGGCGCGCGCGATCTGCCGCACCATGTGCAGGGTGTCGTAGCCGGAGACGAAGGGCACCGGGCCGATGCGCTGGCCCGCGGGATCGGTCCAGATCGCGGTGCGCGAAGGGATCAGGCTCAGGCCGTGGTCTTCGAATTGCGGATTCGGATGGCGCACGCCGGCCGCGTAGTTCCACATGCGGTCCAGGTGGGTGAGCTGGCCGCCGGCTTCGTCCACCGCGTCGTGCAGGCGGCCGTCCGCCGCCGGGTGCGAGCCATTGAGCAGCACCGCCGGCGGGTTGCCCCAGTCGCGCGGCCAGTGCCGGCGCACCCGCGCGAGGTCGCCCGTGATGCCGCCGCCGCTGATCACGACGGCGCCGGCACGCAGCTCGAACTCGCTGTCGTCCGCGGCGCGCCGGCCCCGGCAACCGACCACCGCCGCCCCCTCGCGCACGAGCGCCTCGACGCGGTGGCCGGTCAGCAGCTCGAGCCGGTCGAAGCGGGCGTGCTGGCGCAGGGCGAGCAGCAGGCGGGCGGTCATGAACTGCGCCGTGCCCCAGAGCACGTGGTAGCGCGGAAGCGAATTGCCGGGGCCCATCCAGCCGCGTTCGACCCACTGCACGGCGGGGATGAAGCGCACGCCCAGGCGCTGCAGCCACTCGTAGACGTCCGGCACGCAGCGCTCGATGTAGCGCTCGGCCCAGCGGCGCGGCCAGACGTCCTCGGCATCGAATTCCGCGAACGAGAGCCAGTCGGACCAGGCGAGCGCCGCGCTGTCGCGGATGCCGGCGCGGCGCTGCAGCGGCGTATCCACCAGCATCATGCCGCCGAAGGCCTGGAGCGCGAGCCCGCCGAGGCCACGCTCGCCGCCCTTTTCCACCAGCGCCACGCGCAGGCCGCGATCGAGCAGCTGCTTCGCGGTGACGAGGCCGGCGAGGCCGGCGCCCACGACGATCGCGTCGTGCCGGGCCGGGGCGGTCATGGGAGGGAATCCTGCGCTGGCTGGACCATGCGCGGATTCTGCTCCACCTCAGCCGCGGCGCGTGCTCAGAAGTGCCGATCGAACATCCGGTCGCGGAACTCCATGCCCGGGTGCGCGCGCCGCACCACGCCCTGCGGGTCGAGGTAGACCCAATAGAACATGTCGGCGCCCTGCAGGTCCCGCCAGCGGTAGGTCAGCACCGGGCCGTTCCACGAGGCCACGGAGTCGACCCGCGCCGGCGGCCCGAACTCGCGCTCGACGTCGGCGCCGGTCCAGGTGCCGGGGACGATGCGGTTGAAGTCCCGTTCGTTGAGCACCTGCCTCGACCCGGTCACCCGGCCCGCGGCGTCGACATCGACCATCCAGGCGTACTGCCCGGCCGGCTGCAGCGAGTACTGCAGCCGCTGGCCCCCTTCGGCCAGCGGCACCACGCGGGTGGGCGGGCCCAGGCGGGCAAGGACCTCGTCGCGCGGCGTGCCGGGCGCGATGCCGGAGGCGGCGAAGGGCGAAGCACAGGCGGCCAGCAGGAGGGCCGCGGCCAGCGAACTCAGGCTCTTGATCTCGATCATGAGGTTTCGACTTCCCGTTCCGCTTGCGAGTTCGCGGGCGCCTCCGCCGTGCGCACGTAGGCGGCTTGCCACGACGCGGGCGCTATCCTGTCGGCCTTCTCCATGACCACCGAACGAGGACAGGCGATGAGCCAGGATTCCGACGCCAGCGCCGGCACGCCGCAGCGCTGGCGCGTGCTGTGGGCGACCTTCGTCGCCTACCTCTTCGACAGCTACGACCTGACGGTGCTGGCGCTCGCGCTGCCCGTGCTGCTGAAGCTGCTGGGCATGTCGCTGCCCGAGGCCGGCCTGCTCGGCACGGCCACGGCCTTGGGCGCCATGGCCGGCGGTGTCGTGTTCGGCCTGATCGCGGAGAACTTCGGCAGGCGGCTGGCGCTCGTGGCTGCCCTCGTCTGGCTGGGCCTCGGCATGGCCTCGGTCTACGCGGTGGATTCCTGGGGCGGCTGGATGGTGCTGCGCTTCGTGACCGGCCTGGCCATCGGCGGCGTGTGGGGGCCCTGCGCGGCGCTGATCGCGCAGCACTGGCCGGCGCAGCATCGCGGCCGCGCGGCCTCGTTCGTCTTCAGCAGCTTCGCGATCGGGGCGGCCGTCGCGGCAGCGGTCGGACGCCTGGTGCTCGGCACCCACTGGCAATGGCTGTTCGT
>NZ_DASSVG010000387.1:0-3538 GCF_035706265.1 Ramlibacter sp.
CGCTGGCGCCCCGCCTCGATGTGCTCCTCGGCGTACTGCTTCGCCTTGGCCGCATTGCCCCTGGCGATCGCCTCGTAGATGCGGCGGTGCTCCGCGTTGGAGCGCCGCATGTTGCCCGGGGCATTGAAGTTCTGCCGCCGGTACAGGTGCAGCTCCTTCACGTAGCTGTCATAGAGCTGGTGCGCCCGCTGGTTGTTCGCGAGGCGCAGCACCAGCTCGTGGAACTGCACGTTCAGCTCGTAGTAGCGCCCGCTGTCGCCGGCCTGCGCGGCCTGGTCCATGGCTTCCAGCTGCGCCTCGAAGCGCGCGCGCCAGTCCTCGTCGACGTTCTCGGCGGCGCGCGCCGCGGCGAAGCCGAACACCAGCGCCCGCAGCTCGTAGATCTCCAGCAGCTCGCGCACCGACACCTGGCGCACGAACACGCCGCGGTTGACGACGGGGGTGACCAGGCCGGTGCCGGTGAGGATGCGGATCGCCTCGCGGATCGGGCCGCGGCTGGTGCCCATGCGGGCGGCCAGGGCGGCCTCGTTCAGGCGGTCGCCGGCCTTGAACTCGCCCGCGTAGATCAGCTCCTTGAGCTGCTCCGCGATGCTGCGCGAAAGGCCTTCGGCGGTGGCGATGGGCTGGACGGTCGTCATGCGGTGCGCCGCTGGCCCGCAGCGGCGGCGATGTCGGCAATCATAGCAAGGCTGTCGACGCTGTCACGCCGAGTGTCGACACTTTCGAGCCCCGAACGCACTCGCTCAGAGCTCTTCGACGTTGTGGTGCGCGGGCGGCGCCATGATGCGGTCGGTGAACGCGATCGCCATCGCCGACAGCAGGAACGTGATGTGGATGGCCGTCTGCGCGATCAGCACCTTCTCCGAGTAGTTGTCGGCGTTGATGAAGGTCTTGAGCAGGTGGATCGAGGAGATGCCGATGATCGCGGTGCCCAGCTTCACCTTCAGCACCGAGGCGTTCACGTGGCTGAGCCACTCGGGCTGGTCCGGGTGGCTTTCGAGGTTCATGCGGCTCACGAAGGTTTCGTAGCCGCCCACGATCACCATGATCAGGAGGTTGGAGATCATGACCACGTCGATCAGCGCCAGCACCACCAGCATGATGATGGTCTCGTTCAGCGAGGTCATCTCGGTGGTGGACTTGTAGCCGATGCTGGAAATCAGCTGCTGCAGTGCCGTCTGGCTGCCCGCGGCCGCCTCGACCAGGTGCAGCAGTTCGAGCACGAAGTGCACGACGTACACCGCCTGGGCCGCGATGAGCCCGAGGTAAAGCGGAAGTTGCAACCAGCGGCTGGCGAAGATCAGGTTGGGCAGCGGTCGCAGGGGGGAAGTGCGGCTGGTGCCGGGGGGATGTTGCATGCGCGAAGGGAACGAAGTGAACCGGAGTGAACCCGAGGATTGTAGGGACCCTCCTCTGGCATCCCGCGCCGCACCCTCTGTAAGCTAGGAGCCAGTCAGTGGGCCGTAAGTGCCGAACCGGACATTACGCCCGATTTCCCATCCCCACCTTTTCCGGAGACAAGCATGAGCGCCATCGAGTCGGTCCTGGTCGAAAACCGCGTCTTTCCCCCGAGCGATGCCACGGTGAAGGCCGCCCACATTTCCGGCATGGCCGCCTACGAGGCCCTTTGCAAGGAAGCGGAGCAGGACTTCGAGGGCTTCTGGTCGCGCCTGGCCCGGGACAACGTGCAGTGGACCAAGCCCTTCACGAAGACGCTCGACGAATCGAACGCGCCGTTCTACAAGTGGTTCTCCGACGGTGAACTGAACGCCAGCGCCAACTGCCTCGACAAGCACATCGGCACACCGGTGGAGAACAAGACCGCCATCGTGTTCGAGTCCGACGACGGCAAGGTCACCCAGGTCACCTACAAGGAGCTGCTGGCGCGCGTCGGCCAGTTCGCCAACGCGCTCAAGGCGCAGGGCATCCAGAAGGGTGACCGCGTCGTGATCTACATGCCCATGGGCGTGGAAGGCGTGGTGGCCATGCAGGCCTGCGCCCGCATCGGCGCGACGCACAGCGTGGTGTTCGGCGGCTTCTCGGCCAAGTCGCTGCAGGAGCGCATCATCGACGCCGGCGCGGTGGCCGTGGTCACGGCCAACTACCAGCTGCGCGGCGGCAAGGAGCTGGGCCTGAAGGCGATCGTGGACGAGGCGCTGGACATGGGCGGCTGCGAGACGATCCGCTCGGTGCTGGTGTACGAGCGCACGGCCACGCCCTGCAACATGGTCGCCGGCCGCGACAAGACCTTCGCCGAGGCGCTCAAGGGCCAACCCACCGAGTGCAAGCCCGAGCCGGTGAACGCGGAGCATCCGCTGTTCATCCTCTACACCTCCGGCTCCACAGGCAAGCCCAAGGGCGTGCAGCACTCCACCGGCGGCTACCTGCTGTGGGCCAAGCTCACGATGGACTGGACCTTCGACATCAAGCCGCAGGACCTGTTCTGGTGCACGGCCGACATCGGCTGGGTCACCGGCCACACCTACGTCGCCTACGGCCCGCTGGCAGCCGGCGCCACGCAGGTGATCTTCGAAGGCATCCCCACCTTCCCGCACGCGGGCCGCTTCTGGCAGATGATCGAGAAGCACAAGGTGAGCGTGTTCTACACGGCGCCCACGGCGATCCGCTCGCTGATCAAGGCTTCCGAGACCGACGAGAAGGTGCACCCGAAGAACTGGAACCTGTCGTCGCTGCGCATCCTGGGCACGGTGGGCGAGCCGATCAACCCCGAAGCCTGGATGTGGTACTACCGGAACGTCGGCGGCGAGCGCTGCCCGATCGTGGACACCTTCTGGCAGACCGAGACCGGCGGCCACATGATCACGCCGCTGCCCGGCGCGACGCCGCTGGTGCCGGGTTCGTGCACGTTGCCGCTGCCCGGCATCATGGCCGCCATCGTCGACGAGGCCGGCCACGACATTCCCAACGGCTCCGGCGGCATGCTGGTCGTCAAGCGCCCCTGGCCGGCGATGATCCGCACGATCTGGGGCGACCCGGAGCGCTACAAGAAGAGCTATTTCCCCGAGGAGATGGGCGGCCGCCTCTACCTGGCCGGCGACGGCGCGGTGCGCGACGCCAAGACGGGCTACTTCCGCATCACCGGCCGCATCGACGACGTGCTGAACGTCTCGGGCCACCGCATGGGCACGATGGAGATCGAGTCGGCGCTGGTGGCCAAGACGGACCTGGTGGCGGAAGCGGCGGTGGTCGGTCGTCCCGACGACCTGACCGGCGAGGCGATCTGCGCCTTCGTGGTGTTGAAGCGCCTGCGTCCCACGGGCGAGGAAGCCAAGCAGATCGCCAACGAACTGCGCAACTGGGTGGCGCACGAGATCGGCCCGATCGCCAAGCCGAAGGACATCCGCTTCGGCGACAACCTGCCCAAGACGCGCAGCGGCAAGATCATGCGCCGCCTGCTGCGCTCCATCGCCAAGGGCGAGGCGATCACCCAGGACACCAGCACGCTGGAGAATCCGGCGATCGTCGCGCAACTGCAGGGCAAGGGCTGAGGCGCGCATGACCGACATCAAGTTCACGG
>NZ_DASSVG010000388.1:0-5886 GCF_035706265.1 Ramlibacter sp.
TATGCGGTGCGCAGCGGCACCTTCAAGTCCACGCTGAACCTGAAGGACGGCCGCGAGCAGGTGACCGGCTTCCAGATGGCCGGCGAGCTGCTGGGCCTGGACGGCCTCGCCTCCGGCAAGCACGCCAGCGCCGCGGTCGCCCTGGAAGATGCCGAGATCTGCGCCATCCCCTACGCCCACCTGAGCGAGCTGGCCACCGTCAGCCCCGACCTGCAGCACGTGATCTCGCGCCTGATGAGCCGCGAGATCGTGCGCGAGCACAGCCTCATGATGCTGCTCGGCTCCATGAACGCCGAAGAGCGCCTGGCCGCCTTCCTGCTCAATATCAGCCAGCGGATGAAGGCGCGCGGCTACTCGGCGAGCGAATTCCACCTGCGCATGTCGCGCGCCGAGATCGGCAGCTACCTGGGCATGAAGCTGGAGACCGTCAGCCGCACCTTCTCGGCCTTCCAGCAGCAGCGCCTGCTCGAAGTGGACAAGAAGCACGTGCGCATCATCGACCTCGACGGCCTGGCCCACGCCTTCGACACGCGCGTGCAGTAAGCGCCCAGGGGCCCGGGCCCCGGCCCCTCAGTCCTGCAGGAATTCCCGCACGCCCTCGGCCAGCCATGGTCCGAGGGCGATTGCATTGGTGGCGTGCGGAACGCTGTCGCAGCTGACGATGCGGGCCACGCCGGCGCGGTGCAGCAGGTCGATCCCGTTGTGATCCAGCAGCGCGTGCACCGCGATGCACAGCGGCTGCCCCCAGCCGGCGGCGCGCAGCACCTGGGCGGCCGCCGCCAGGGTGTGGCCGCTGGAGGCGATGTCGTCCAGCAGCACCGGCGTGCGGCCCTCGCCGGCGGCGCCGGGCGGCAGGCAGACCTGCACGTCGCGGTCGCCGTGGCGCTGCTTGGTCATCACGACCCAGGGCACGCCCATGCGGCGCGCCACGTCGCCCACCCATTGCTCGCTCTCGCTGTCCGGGCCCACCAGCACCGGCTGCGGCACCTCGCTCGCCAGCCACTGGGCGATGGCCGGCGCCGCGGCCACCACCTTGCTGCGCACGGCGTAGATTTCGTCCAGCGAGTCGATGCGGTGCAGGTGCGGATCCACCGTCACCAGGAAATCGACCGCCCCCGAGAGCAGGCGCGCATAGGTGCGCGAGGTGATGGCCTCGCCGGGGCGGAAGCGCTCGTCCTGCCGCATGTAGGGCAGGTAGGGCGCCACCAGGCCGATCTCGGCCGCGCCGAGGTCGCGCGCAGCGTCGGCGGCGAAGACCAGCGGCAGCGTCTTGTCGTCCGGGTGGTCCAGGTGCGCGGCCAGCAGCACGCGCTGCCCCTCGACGCCGGTGCGCAGCCGCACCAGCCCTTCGCCGTCCGGGAAGCGGTGCACTTCCAGCGTGCTGGCCGGGCAGCGCAGCAGCGAGCCGAGGGTCTGCGCCAGGGTCTCGGCGCCGGGGAGGGCCAGGATGGTCGTGTTCATGCTGTCGCTAGCGTACCGCAGGTTGACCCAACGCAAGGCTGCAATACAGGCCCGGCCGAAGAATCCTCCGGCAGCAGGAAAGGAAGAGGCGCATGGACAGCATCCTGGTGGTGGTCTATTCGGAAACGGGGCTCGCGCGGGACATCGCACGCCAGCTCCATGCGGAGCATGGCTGGCCGGTGGGCGAGATCCACGACCTGCGCTCGCACCCCGAGAACCCCGGCCTGCTGCGGCCGCTGCTCGATTCGCTGCTGCACCGCGACGCCCCCATCGCCTACCAGGGGCCGGAGCCGGGCGACTTCCGCACCGTCGTCGTCGTCACCCCCATGCTCGCAGGCCACGTGCCGGCGGCGATGCGCGCCTTCCTGCACCACCACCGCGAGGACTTGCGGCGCGTGGCGATCGTCTCCATCCTGAAGTCCGAGGACGCGGTGAGCGCCGTGCCCGAGGTGGCGCAGCTGCTGGGCCACGCCCCGATCCACAACGCGACCTTCACGGCCGACGAGCTGGCCGGCGCCGGCGGCCAGGAGCGCGTGCGCGAGTTCGGCGATTTCCTGCAGCCGCGCAGCACCGCCGTGCAACTGCCCGCCACGGGCCTGTCGGCGGCCTGAACTTCGGCTCAGTGGGCGGTGGGGCGCGCCAGCCCCACGGATTGCGCCAAGGCGATGCGCTGTTGCGCGTTGAGGCCCAGCGCAGCGGCCAGGGCGGGGCGGTCGATCTGGCCGCGCACCACGGTGGCCAGGCCGGCGCCGGCGCAGTACAGGTAGATGTTCTCCACGATGCATCCCACGTCGGCGCCCGCCAGCACGCCGTGCTCCTCCGGGTCCATGGCGTCGCCGGCCGTCAGCCGCGCATGGTCGATCACGTAGACCAGGTTCAGCGGCGCCACCGAGACGAAGTCCTGGGTGCCGGTCAGCGCGCGCAGGTCGCCGCTGCGCACGCGCAGCAGCCGGTGATCGCGCGCGTCGTAGCGCCAGGCGCCTTCCTGCGTCACCGCGTAGAGCACGATCTCCTGCGTGTCGCAGGTGGTCGGTGCCGTGCGGCCCCAGCTGCCCGGCCGGTTGACGCCGAAGCCGGCCCACAGCAGGGCCGACACCTGTTCCAGCGTCAGCGCATCGGGCAGGTAGTCGCGCGTGCTGTGCCGCTTCTTGAGGGCTGCCTCGAGCGTGAGGTTGCCCTGCAGGCGCGGGGTGGGCAGTGGCACGGCGTCCATGAGCGGATCGGATGGCATGTGGGCCATGGACGGTTCCTCCTGAGCATTTCTCGTGTCGCTCGAACGATGACGCACGCGAGCCCCGTCCCACTTGCGTTGCCTCAAGAAAGAGGCGCAACATACCGGCCCACACGCAACGGCCTTGCCCTGGGAGGGCCGCATGTTCACCGATCGACTGCAAGCCGCCGAACGCCTGGCCGATGCGCTGGCCCATTACCGCGGCAGCCATCCACTGGTGCTGGCGATCCCGCGCGGCGCGGTGCCGATCGGCGCGGTGCTGGCGCAACGGCTCGAGGGCGACCTGGACCTGGTGCTGGTGCGCAAGCTGCACGCGCCGCATTCGCCCGAGTTCGCCGTCGGCGCCATCGACGAAGCCGGCTGGACCTACGTCGCGCCCCATGCGGCGGCGGCCGGCGCCACGGCGTCGTGGATCGAGGAGCAGAAGGAATCGCAGTTGCAGGAACTGGCGCGCCGCCGCCAGCTCTACACCCCCGGCCGCGGGCCGGCCGACGTGGCCGGCCGCGTGGTCATCGTGGTCGACGACGGCCTCGCCACCGGCGCCACGATGGTCGCGGCCCTGCATGCGGTGCGCGAGCGCAGGCCGGCGCGGCTGGTGTGCGCCGTGCCGGTGGCTTCACCCGATGCGGTGCAACTGGTGGGGCAGCATTGCGACGAGGTGGTGTGCCTCGCGGCGCCGGCGGGCTTCGCGGCGGTGGGTCAGTTCTACGCGTCGTTCCCGCAGCTGGAAGACGAGGAGGTGATCGCGTTGCTGGCCGGCGAAAAAAGGGATTAGCCCTCGAGCAGCTCCGTCAGCGAAGCATCCGCGTGCAGCCGCGAGATCGCCGCGGCGAAGAGGGCCGCCGTGGGGAGCACGTGCAGCTTGTCGCGCACCGGCCCGGCGGGCAAGCGGAACGGCGGCACTGTATCCGTGACGACGATCGAATCGACCGCGTCGTCGGCCAGCAGGTCCGCCGCGCTGCCGACGAACAGGCCGTGGGTCGCGGCCGCGTGCACCTCCGCCGCGCCCAGCGCGCGGCAGGCCCGCGCCGTGCGGGCCAGCGTCGCGCCGCTGCCGATCTGGTCGTCGATCACGACCACGCAGCGCCCCTTTACGTCGCCCACGATCAGGTCCCCGTCCGCGCCCATGCCGCCGCGCGCCTCGTCGGCGAAGGCAGCGCCCACGGGCCGGCGCAGGGCGGAAGAGAGGCGCCGGCGGAACTGCTCGGTGCGCTTCATGTCGGCCGCCCCCGGCGACACCACCACCGTGGCGCGTTCGCCGAGGTGGGTGCCGAAGTGGCGCGCGAACATGCCGGCGGCCTCCAGGTGCTCGGTGCGGCAGCGGAAGGCGTTCTGGTAGGCGGCGAGGTTGTGCACGTCGAGCGTCACCACGCGGTCGGTGCCGACCGACTCGAACAGCGCCGCGACGTAGCGCGTGGTGACCGGGTCGCGCACCTTGGTCTTGCGGTCCTTGCGCGCGTACGGCAGGTAGGGCACCACGGCGGTCACCGTGCCGGCCGAAGCGTCCTTCAGCGCGCCGAGGAAGAACAGCAGGCGCAGCAGCTTGTCGTTCACGCTCTGGGTGCCGTCGCCGTGCAGCGACTGCAGCACGAACACGTCGCGCCCGCGCACGCTGGCCAGCGGCCGCGCCTTGTGTTCGCCGTCGTCGAACACCCGCTCCTCGTGCGGGGACAGCTGCGTGCCGAGCTGGGCGGCGACGGCTTCGCCCCAGGCCTGGCTGGCCTGCATGGCGAAGAGACACGGGGCGTTGGTCATTCGGGCATCATCCGGATCGCGTTGGGTCGAATCTGCTGCGGCCGGGCTGCCCGGGGCTTGACCCCGGTCAAGCTGCGGCCCGGCTGGACGGCAAGAGTGGAAGCATGAAGACAATTCGCGCCTGGGCCGTGGCGTTTTGCACGCTGCTGCTGTCTTTCGCGGCCGGGGCCGCGGGCCTGCTCGGGCCGGCGGCACTGCTCGCGCGCCACGCGGCCCTGGCGCCGCAACTCGCGTCCAACCCCTTCGGCGGGCCGCTGGTGCTGCAGTCGGAGGAACTGCCGCGGCGCATCGAGGGCGATGTCTATGCCGTGCTGGAGCATCCCTTCACCGCGGTGTCCGCCGCGCTGGCGGATCCTTCGCAGTGGTGCGAGATCCTGATCCTGCACCTGAACACCAAGTACTGCCGGCGCGTCGAGGCGCAGGAAGGCACGCGCCTGCAGGTGCGGGTGGGCCGCAAGGAGCCGCAGCCGGTGCAGGCGGCCTCGCTGCTCGATTTCGGCTGGCGTCCACCGCAGGCGCGAGCCGACTACCTGGCAGTGCAGATGGACGCACCCGAAGGGCCTTACGACACCGGCGACTACCGCCTGCTGGCCGAAGCGGTGCCGCTGCCGGGCGGGCGCAGCTTCCTGCACCTGGGCTACGGACTCGGCTACGGCGGCGCGAGCCGCCTGGCGCTGCAGCTGTACCTCACCACGCTGGGCCGCGACAAGGTCGGCTTCACGCGCGTGCGGCGCGGCGGCCAGGAGGCCTTCGTGGACGGCGTGCGCGGCGTGGTGGAGCGCAACACGATGCGCTACTACCTCGCGATCGACGCCTACCTCGATTCGCTCTCGGCCCCGCCGGGCCGGCAGCTCGAACAGCGCCTGCAGGCCTGGTTCGATGCCACCGAGCGTTATCCGCGCCAGCTGCACGAGGTGGAGCGCGAGGCCTACCTGCGCATGAAGCGCGACGAGGTGCGGCGGCAGGCAGCTACGCGCTAGCCGCGCTCGTCCTCGCCCAGCGCTTCGTGCTCGCGCGCGAGCTTCTCCAGCACCTGGAGGTCGGCCTCCGACGCATCGCCGCTGCGCTGGCGCAGGCGTTCGCGCAGCACATCCAGCGGCGCCTCGCAGGCCAGCACCGAGAACGGCACATCCCAGGTGCGGGCGAGCGCGCGCGCTTCCTCGCGTTCGGCGCGGCGCAGGAAGGCCGCGTCCAGCACCACCGGCCAGCCGGCCTGCAGCAGCGTGCCGGCCAGCGTGAACAGGCGTGCGTAGGTGCGGCGCGTGGCCTCGGGCGTGTAGAGATCGATGCCGTGCTCACGCGAGCGCGCCAGGGCGCCCAGGCCGTGCAGCCGCTTGCGTTCGACATCCGAGCGGATGCGGATCGCGCCCTCGCGCTCCAGCAAGTCCTGCGACTGGAAGGTCTTGCCCGAGCCGGGCAGGCCGCAGGTGATCCACAGC
>NZ_DASSVG010000389.1:0-4683 GCF_035706265.1 Ramlibacter sp.
ACGCTGCTCGACCAGGTCATCGAACGCCGCCCGGAATTCGCGCGCGCATCGAGCGGCCGCACCACATTCGCCTTCACTCCCGACCCCGAGCAGAACTTCAACCGCGAGTTCACCGACTACTTCGTCAACGGGCGCCAGGACGACATCGCGGCCCTGGATTCGCCCAAGAACCCTGGCCGCCCCATCGGCTGGGTGACGAAGGTGAACGCGGATTCCATCGAACTGGAACTGGACGACGCGCACGCGCTGCTGCACAACGGCGACGGCCTGTGCTACTTCGACCTGCAGAAGGACCTGGTCGGCGTCGCCGTCAACCGCGCGGAATTGCTCCCTCTCCCCTCCGGTGAGAGGGCTGGGGCGAGGGGCGCGGGGGGCACGCGCTGGCGCATCTTTCCGAAAGACCCCCTTTCCTCCTTCAAGGACCTGCGCAAGGGCACCCGCCTCAACCGCAACCGCGACATGGACTGGGTCCGCACGCTGGAGAAGAAATCCAGCGAACGCCGCATCGGCCTCTGGGCCGCCCTCACCGAAGCGCCCGACGGCTTCGTGCTGCGCCTGACCGACGAGGACGGCTACGTCGGCGAAGCCTCGGCCGCCTGCGCGAAGGAACCCGCGCGCGATGGCGACAAGGCGCTGGCAGCCGTGCGCGAACACCTGGGCCGTTTCGGCAACACGATCTTCGCGCCGCTGGACCTGCACCTGGACCTGGCGCAACCCTGGTTCGTGCCGCCTTCGCTGGTGAACGCCCTGCGCCGCGATGCGGTGGCCTCGCTGGAGGCGGCACGCGCGGCCGGCTACGAGCGTCCCGTCCGGGGGACGCCCGTCGAGCCGCCGGTCCCCTATCCCGAAGACACCCTCACCTACCTGGCCAACGTCTTCAACCAGAAGGCGCACGACTTCTACGCGAAGCACGGCGTCAAGGTGGTCGGCGCGGCGTACGAGTCGCACGAGGAGGAAGGCGAGGTCAGCCTCATGATCACCAAGCACTGCGTGCGCTGGTCCATGAGCCTGTGCCCCAAGCAGGCCAAGGGGGTGGTGGGCGTCAAGGGCACCATCAAGGCCGAGCCGCTGCAGCTGGTCAACGGCAGCGAGAAGCTCACGCTGCGCTTCGACTGCAAGCCGTGCGAGATGCACGTGGTGGGGCGGATCAAGAAGTCGGTGCTGCACCAGCAGGCCCGCGAGGCGCAGGCGGTGCCGATGAAGTTCTACCGCACTCGGCCGGCGCCCGGCCTTCGGTAGCTGTCGAGGAGCCCGCGCGCGGCGGGCTCCGCCTGGATTGCACTCGCGCTGTCGAGCCGGACGCGCTCAGTGCAGGGCCGGTTCCACGGCCGGGTAGGCGACCTCGCGGCCCATCATGGCGCGCGCGTAGAAGTAGTTGTTGCGGGTGCGTTCGCTCATCTGGTCGAGGTCCACGTGGCCCTGGGCGTCGCACGGAAAAGCGAAGTCGCGGCCGCTGTTCAGCGAGCGGAAGCAGAGCTGGAAGGCGCTGGACTTGCTGCTGGAGCTGGTGCTGGATTCGAACATTTCGGCTCTCCTCGATCTTCGGACGCTTCGCCTTTCGGCATGGAGTCACTATCGGCGAGCGGCGGGTCGGGCGCGATCAGCGCATGCTGAATGCGAGCCTCGGCGGATTCCCGTTCGCAAGCGCGGCGGCCGCCGAGACCGGTTAGGAACCGTCCTATGCCGAGCGAGGCTCAGGCGCACGCGCGGGCGGGCACCTGAGCCAACCGCCTGTCAGCGCACGTAACGGTTGTGCGGGGCACGGTCGAAGCGGTTCTGCACGCCGTCGCCGTCGGCGTCGCCGCGGTTCTTCTCCATCGCGGCAAGGTGCGCGGCCCGCGGCTCGTAGTAGCGCCAGTCGCGGTCGAACACGTTCTCGATGCCGTCGCGGTCGACGTCGCCCCACCGGTCATTGCGGGCTCGCTCATTGGCGCGGTAGCCACGGTGCGACCCGTAGTACCCGGTGCGGGGCTGCACGTACACCGGTTGCGGCTGCACGTAGACCGGTCGCGGCTGCACGTACACCGTGGCCGGCTGCGCGTAGCCCACCGGCACGCCGATGGACACCGCCACGTCGGTGCGGGCGTGGGCGGCCGAAACCGCAGCCAGCGACCCGAAGGCGACGGCGGCGGCGATGAAGGCCTTGGAGGAAGTGATGCGGTTCATGAGGGCTCCTTGGTTGGTGTGCCTCGATGATGCGGCGGGGTCCATGAACCGCTCCTGAACCGATCGCAAGTCGTTTTGCCGGCTTCCGCGCCCCGCTGAAGTCCCGCCGCAGCGCTTGCCGCGAGCAGCTCACGCCGCGCTTCGTCACGGCGCTTGAGCCCCGTCAAACCCGGCGTGCCACGGCCGCCGAATACTGGAGCCGTGACCACCGGCAACTGGCACTTGCGCGAAGCCGCCGACGTGGCCCGCGCCCACGCGGTGGACACCGCGATCGGGCTGGACCTGGACGAAGTCCGCGTGCGCGCCGCGCGCCACGGCCCCAACGAGCTGCCCACGGCGCCGCCGCGCAGCCTCGGCTCGCTCGTCGCGGAACAGTTCCGCGACCTCATGATCCTGGTGCTGGTCGCCGCCGCCCTCGTCTCGGGCGTGCTCGGCGACTGGGTCGACACGCTGGTGATCGTGATCATCGTCGTGCTCAACGCGGCGATCGGCGTGGTGCAGGCCTGGCGCGCCGATCGCGCGCTCGCGGCGCTGCGCCAGCTCGCGGCAGCGCAGGCCGTGGTGCTGCGCGGCGGGCGCACGCACAAGGTGCCCGCGCACGAACTCGTGCCCGGCGACGTGGTCCTGCTGGAAGCCGGCAACCAGGTGCCCGCCGACCTGCGCCTGTTCGAGAGCGTGCAGCTGCGCGTGGACGAATCGGCGCTGACGGGCGAATCGGTCACCGTGGCCAAGCAGACGGCCGTTCCCACGGGCGAGGTGCACGCGCTCGGCGACCGCGTCAACATGACATTCAAGGGCACCACCGCGACGCAGGGCCGCGGCCGCGGCCTCGTCGTGGCCACCGGCCGCGCCACCGAGCTGGGCCGGATGGCGGGACTGCTCGCCGAGGGCGGCTGGGAACCCACGCCCTTGCAACGTCGCCTGTCGGTGTTCGGCAAGCGCCTGGCATTGGCGGTGCTGGCGATCTGCGCCGTGGTGTTCGGGGTGGGCCTGCTGCGCGGCGAACCGCCCCTGCTGATGCTCATGACGGCCGTGAGCCTGGCGGTGGCCGCCATCCCGGAGGCGCTGCCGGCCGTGGTGACGGTGCTGCTCGCCCTCGGCGCGCGCCGCATGGTGGCGGTGAACGCGCTGGTGCGCCGGCTCGCCTCGGTGGAGACGCTGGGCTCGGTCACCTGGGTCTGCTCGGACAAGACCGGCACGCTGACGCAGAACCGCATGCGCGGCGAGGCGCTGCGCGATGGCGCCGGCCGCCGCTGGGAGAGCGGCTCGGGCGTGCCGCCCGAACCGTCGGAGCTGCTGCGCGCCGCGCTCCTGTGCAACGACGCGCAGCAGGCCGGCAACGGCGCGTGGGAAGGCGATCCCACCGAAACCGCGCTGGCCGAACTCGCCGTGTCGGCCGGCCTGGACCCCGGGCAGGAGCGGGCGCAGGCGCCGCGCGTGGCCGAACGGCCCTTCGATTCCACCCTCAAGCGCATGTCGACGTACCACCGCGCGGGGCACGGCGTGACCGGTTACGTGAAGGGTGCGCCCGAAGTCCTGGTGCCGTTGTGCGACGCCGTGTGGCACGCCGACGGCGCGCGCCCCATCGACGGTGCGGCCTGGCTGCGGCAGGCCGATGCGATGGCGGCCGAAGGCCTGCGCGTGCTCGCACTGGCGCGCCGCACGCTCGCTGCGCCGCCCGGCCCCGAGGAGGCCGACCGCCACCCGGCAGGCGTGCAGTTGCTGGGCCTCGTCGGGCTCATCGACCCTCCGCGACCCGAGGCTGGTGCCGCGGTGCGCGAATGCCGACAGGCGGGCATCACCGTGGCCATGATCACCGGCGACCATCCGGCCACGGCACGCGCGATCGCGCTGCGCCTGGGCATCGTGCAGGAGCCGCGCGCGCCCGTGCTCACCGGCGCGCAACTTGCCGGCATGGACGATGCGGCGCTGGCGGCGCGCGTGCGCGAGGTGCGCGTCTACGCCCGGGTCGATCCGCTGCAGAAGATCCGCATCGTGCAGGCACTGCAGGCCCACGGCGAGCTGGTGGCCATGACCGGCGACGGCGTCAACGACGCCCCGGCGCTGCAGCGCGCCGACATCGGCGTGGCCATGGGCCGCGGCGGCACGGACGTGGCGCGCGAGGCGGCCAGCCTGGTGCTGCTGGACGACAACTTCGCCACGATCGCCGCGGCCGTGCGCGAAGGCCGCCGCATCTACGACAACATCCGCAAATTCGTCCGGTATGCGATGACGGGCAACTCGGGCGAGATCGGCGTCATCTTCCTGGCGCCGCTGCTGGGGCTGCCGCTGCCGCTGCTGCCGATCCACATCCTGTGGGTGAACCTCGTGACCGACGGACTGCCCGGCCTGGCGCTCGCGGTCGAGCCCGCCGAGCCGGGCGTGATGCAGCGCCCGCCGCGGCCGCCGACCGAAAGCCTGTTTGCCCGCGGCCTCTGGCAGCACGTGCTGGCGATCGGCCTGCTGCTGGCGGGGCTGTGCCTGGCGGTGCAGGCCTGGGCGCTGGCCGCCGGCGAC